>NZ_JBLWAB010000010.1:0-28490 GCF_048284645.1 Mycoplasma haliaeeti
CGAAAAAATTGACTGTCATGTACATTGTATATATCTAGTTTTCAAAGAACTTTTGCTTCATTTAAGTTGCGATATTATTATATAACAGATTTTTATTTTATGAAATAAAAAGATAAATATTTTTTTATTTCATTCTGCAATACTTTAGCGCTAACTAAATGAGTAAACATATGATAACAAAAAAATCGCAAAGTGCGATTAAAAAAATTATTTTTTTATATAGTAGCTAATATTTCATTATATAGGGACTGATTATCAAGAATATAAGACTTCATGTTTTTCTTTCCTTGAGCTACATTTTCGCCTTTATAGCTAAATCATGCACCTTTTTTCTCAATAATTCCATTTTCTAAGCCAATATCAACTAATTCACCTGACTTGTCAAGTCCAAGAGAGAAATATAATTCAGATTGCCCAGTTTTATAAGGTATAGAAAGTTTGTTCTTAACAACCTTAAATTTGATTTCGCATCCTACTATATCTTTCCCTTCTACTATAGGAGATCCTTTTCTAACTTCAATTCTTACACTAGAATAGAATTTTAAAGCTCTTCCACCAGGTGTAGTTTCAGGACTTCCAAAAATTACCCCCACTTTTTCTCTTATTTGGTTAATAAATATAATAGTAGTCTTATTTTTATTTAGATTTCCAGTAATTTTTCTTAGTCCTTTTGACATTAGTCTAGCTTGTGCGCCAATTTGCAGATCAGTCATTTCACCATTGAGTTCAGCTTCTGGAACTAGGGCTGCAACACTATCAACAACAATTAGATCAATTTTTCCTGTTTTAGCTAAAATATCAACTATTTCTAAGGCCTGTTCTCCAGAATCTGGTTGAGATAAGATCAATTTGCTAATATCAACTCCAATTTTTTGCGCATATTCAGAATCAATAGCATGCTCTGCATCAATAAAAGCAGCAATCCCTCCTTCTTTTTGTACTTCTGCAATTGCATTGAGTGCTAAAGTTGTCTTACCTGAGCTCTCTGGTCCAAATATTTCAATGATTTTGCCTTTTGGAAAGCCTTTAATCCCCAGGATCTTATCCAAGATATAGCTGCCACTGTGAAATGTATCTATTGATATATAAGGTATATCTCCTAGCACCATAATAGATTCTTCGCCTAGTTTTTTGCTAATTTCTTTGATAGTTTCCTTAATACTTTGAGAAATATTAGTTTCATTTTTGGTTTGTTCTAATTCTTTTTCTTCCATATAGTCCTTTCATTTATTTATCTAATAAATTAAAAAAGACTAAAAGAGAACTGAAAGTGAACAAAATATAAAAAAGTATGCATTTGCATGCACACTTTTGGTTTGTGAATAAATTATTTAATGATTCTTGTTACTGAACCAGCACCAACTGTACGTCCACCTTCACGAATAGAGAATTTTGTTCCTTCTTCTACAGCGATAGGAGCGATTAATTTAACTTTTAAGTTAACGTTTTCACCTGGCATAACCATTTCACGACCTGGTTCGAATTCAACTCCACCTGTTACGTCTGTTGTACGGAAGTAGAATTGAGGTTTGTAGTTCTTGAAGAATGGTGTGTGACGTCCACCTTCTTCTTTCTTAAGTACATAAATTGCAGCTTCGAATTCTGTGTGAGGAACGATTGATCCTGGTTTAGCAAGAACTTGTCCACGTTCTACGTCTTCACGGTTTACACCACGTAGTAATAACCCAGCGTTGTCCCCTGCTTGTGCTTCTTTAAGGTTCTTACGGAACATTTCAATTCCAGTAACAACTGTTTTCTTAGTAGGTTTTAATCCAACGATTTCAACTTCGTCGTTTAATTTAAGTGTTCCACGTTCTACACGTCCTGTAGCAACTGTTCCACGTCCTGTAATTGTAAATACGTCTTCAACAGCCATTAAGAATGGTTTATCGAATTCTTTAACTGGTGTTTCAATGTATGAATCAACAGCGTCCATTAATTCCATAACTTTGTCTTCGTATTTAGCATCACCTTCAAGTGCTTTTAAAGCTGATCCACGGATGATTGGAGCGTTATCTCCATCAAATCCGTATTCTGAAAGAAGTGAACGAATTTCCATTTCAACTAATTCGATCATGTCTTCTTCACCTTCTAACATATCACATTTGTTTAAGAAAACAACGATACGAGGAACACCAACTTGTTTAGATAAAAGAATGTGTTCACGTGTTTGAGGCATAGGTCCATCTGTTGCAGCAACAACTAAGATAGCACCATCCATTTGAGCAGCCCCTGTAATCATGTTTTTAACGTAGTCAGCGTGACCTGGACAGTCTACGTGTGCGTAGTGACGTTTTTCTGTTTGATATTCGATGTGTGAAGTATTAATTGTAATTCCACGTGCTCTTTCTTCTGGAGCGTTATCGATTGAAGCGTAATCACGAGCTTCTGATAAACCTTTTTTAGCTAAAACTGTAGCAATAGCAGCAGTTAAAGTTGTTTTACCGTGGTCAACGTGTCCGATTGTACCAACGTTAACGTGTTCTTTTGAACGATCAAAATCTAATTTTGCCATATTTGTAATCCTTTCTATATAAATATAATTAGATATTATTTTTTTATTTAAGTTATTTTTGTTTTAGCGCTAAAACCAACCTTAAGTCTGGTCTTTCATCCAGATCCTGTCCGTTTATATTAGCAATGTAATTTTATCAAATTTTTTATATTTCAAGAAAAATGTAATTATTTTATTAATTGCTTGAAAATGCACTCAAAAAGTACATTTTAAAATAATTTCATTTGGTTTGTTTCATTTAAATAATCAAGAATTCCTAATTCTTCATTTAAATATTTATATAAGCTAGCATTGACTCCACTACGTTTTTTGAAGTCTTCCTTAGACATATAAGGAGTTTCTTCTCTTCCTTGTATTATCTTAGTTGCCACTGCTTCACCTAATCCCCCAATTGCAGAAAAAGGTGGAATTAAAGTTTTATGTTCACGATCCACTACTCATTCTGTAGCAAGTGATCTAGTTAAATCGATATTTGAAATATTAAATCCTCTAGCATATAGTTCACGAGCTATTTCTAAAGTTTGCAATAAGTTTTCTTCTTTAACTTTTTTATCTCTTAAGGATTCAATTTCCTTAATTTTTTTATTAATTTTTACTGCACCATAATCATTTTTTAAGGTTTGAATATCAAATTCTTCAACTCTAGTAGTAAAGAATGTTGCATAGTATTCGAGTGGATAATATAGCTTAAATCATGCGATTCTTCAAGCCATTAACACATATGCAGTGGCATGGGCTTTCGGGAACATATATTTAATTTTCTTCATTGAATCAATATATCAATCAGGTACATTACTACTTTGCAATGATGCTACTTCTTCATCAGTTAATCCTTTACCTTTACGAACTTTTTCCATTATTTTAAAAGCATATAAAGGTTCTACACCACGGTTAATTAAATAAACCATGATATCGTCACGACATGAGATAACATCTTTTAAGGTAAATCCTCTTTCATTAATTAAACTTTGAGCATTTCCTGTTCAAACATCAGTCCCATGTGATAGCCCTGAAAGTGAAATTAAGTCAGCAAATGATTCAGCTTTAGCTTCATATAGCATCCGTCTAACAAAGTTGGTTCCAAATTCAGGTAATCCAAGTGCACCTGTAATTTCTCCCCCAATATCCTTAGGTTCAATTTTTAAAGCTGCTGTGCTACTAAAAAGTGACATTACTGCTGGATCCTTTTTAGGAATATCTTTTTTAACATCTAGTCCAGTTAATCTTTCTAGCATTCTAATTGCAGTTGGATCCACGTGTCCTAAAATATCTAATTTTAAAACATTATCGTGAATAGCATGGAAATCAAAGTGTGTTGTTTTTCAATCCAAGGTAGTATCATCAGCTGGATAATTAATTGGAGTAAAGTCTTCAACATCATACTCTTTAGGAATAATAATAATTCCTCCAGGGTGTTGTCCAGTTGTTCTTTTTACTCCTTCCATTTTGGTTGATAAGAAATCAATATAAGGTCCACTAAATTCAAAACCATACTCTTCAACAGCTTTTTTAACATACCCATAGGCAGTTTTACTTTTAATAGTTGAGATAGTTCCTGCTCTAAATGTATGGCTTTCTCCAAAAAGACGCTTAATTTCATTATGAATTTCAGCTTGATAATCACCTGAGAAGTTTAAATCGATATCAGGAACCTTATCAGCATTAAACCCTAAGAAAGTTTCAAAAGGAATAGTTTGTCCATCTTTTTCCATTGTAATATTACAGTTAGGACAGTTTTTATCATCTAGATCAAATCCAGAAGTTATTCCTTCTATATTAACTAATTCAAAATTCTTACATTTAGGACAAATATAGTGTGGTGGAAGTGGATTAACTTCAGTAATTCCTGACATAGTTGCTACTAAAGAAGAGCCAACACTTCCACGACTACCTACAAGGTATCCATTATCTAGAGATTTCTTAACTAACTTATGTGAAATTCAGTAGATTACATCAAACCCATATTTTAAAATAGGTGTGATTTCTTTTTCAAGTCTTTCTTCAATTAATTTAGGTAAGGTTTCTCCATATTTTTCATGCGCAGTCTTATAAACAAGTTCATATAACTTGTCTTTTGAATTATCAAACTTAGGTGTATATAAGTCATTATGGATAACTTCAATATCATCAGCAACTAAACTTGCAATATGATTTGGATTGTTAATAACTAAATCTTCGACTAATTCAGGCTTATTTATAAAACTAAAAGCTTCTAGCATTTGGTCAGTGGTAAAAAATTCTAAATCAGGTAGTTTCATAGTTTTAGCTTGAGCTTTACGATAATCAAATAGGAAGTGAGTTGCATTTCCAATTCCTTTTGAATAGACTAAACATTTGAATACATTTTTATCTAATTTATCTTGATATCTAACATCTCCAATTGCTACAGGAATCTTTTTGTGCTCTAAAGCAGTTCTTACCATTCTTAAAATAGTGTCTTGCACTTCAAATTGAGAGAATTTATCAGGTGATTCAATATAGTGGTCTAAAGCATAAATATGAGGAATTTCTATATAGTCAAACTTATCAATTAGACCATCAATAGCTAGATTTGAAGAGTAAAACATGTAGTCTAGTAATCTAGATTTCAATCCTCCTGATCCAATTAATAAGTTTTCACTCTTAGGCAAGTCTTCAAAGAATAATTTTGGTGATCCAAAATAACGTTGAGTTAATGATAGGGTAACTAAATTAAATAATTCTTTTAATCCAGCTTGATTTAAGGCTAAAACAGTAATTTGACTTGATCTTGTCCGGTTATATATACTAATATCTTGGATGCTATCTAATTGTTTAAGTGTGTTAATGCCTCTTTCTGATAATAGCTGCATTGCCTTAATTCAAGCTTGAGCTAAGACATCAGCATCATAGTCAGCACGGTGGGCTACATTAGCATCATAAATAACTGATAAGTTAGCACAAAAGGCCCCTAAATTATGTTCTCTTTTTTCACTAAATAAGTATCTTGAAACAATTAAGGAGTCAATAAAGAAGGTATTAGGTAATGCTCTTCCTTCTTGAATGAATTTTTGATAGATAAAATGTGAGTCGAAATGTGCATTGTGAGCAACACAAATCCGATTATTAATAATCTCATAAATTTTATCTAGCCCTTCTTGCAAGCTATATCCTTCTTCTTCTAGCATTTTATCAGTAATATTAGTCAAGTTAATTGTAGTTGAAGAAAGAGGTTTTCTAGATTTAATAAAGAATTGGTGAGTTTCCTTGATTTCTCCATCAACTACTACTGAAGCACCAAATTCAATTAAGTCTCCATATTGAGCTGATAGGTGAGTAGTTTCAATATCTAGCACCACATATTGGCTACTTAAAATATTACGATCAATACCATCATAATTAAGTAAGAAGTTGTGATTTTTGTCAATTACATCAAAAGAAACACCATAAATTGGTTTAACTCCAGCTTTTTTAGCAGAAGCAAAAAACTCAGGGAAACCTTGCACACCATTAGAATCAACTAAAGCTACAGCACTGTGTCCAAAGTTTTTTGCAATGCTAATAATTTCTTTAGGATCTAGTAATCCATCCATAGTACTCATTTTTGAACGAGTTGATAATTCAACACGTTTAAAATCAGCTGTATCACTACGGGTATTTCTTGGGTTATCAATTTTTACAAAGTAGTGGGCTTTAATAATTTTATTTAATGGACCTTCGCCACGGTATGAATAAGGGTTTGCAACTGTACCATAGACCTCAACATAATCATTTACTTCAGGAATGTATTCAGGTAAATTGTCATTATTAACAAAGTAACTAATTTCTACAGCATCATAATAGTCAGAAACATTAATCTTATAAATCTTAAATTCAGGTTTTTCTATTACTTCAGCTTTGTAAACTAATCCTGATACCATAACTGGAATATCTATTACTTCAGGAGCTAGTGTAGAAATGTAATTTATAGCTACAGCAGAATAATTTCTGGATTTATTATTTCTTCTAAAGTTACGATTTTGATTGTATTTATTATTAGCAACCTTACGTTCAAAATTGCTTTCACCTTCATAATTATCATTAGAATAAATTGCTGTGCTCTTTTGATATTGGCTTCTAATTTGATTATCAATATCAGAGTCTAAATTTGGCAGATATTTTGGCAGTAAAATAAAGCTTTTGAAACCAAAATTGCGCATCGCACTAGAAAGCATACCAGCTTGGAATTCTAATTCCTTACCTTGTTCTTGGTCAGAATAAGAAAACTCTCAAGCATTATTGTGAGGATTGTAACTTAATAAGTCAAATGCTCTTAAATATTGATGCAATGTGCAATTATTTAGTTCATCTTCTAATTCTAATATCCCTAGAATATAGTTCTTAAACTCAGGATTGCTAAAATCAAGATTTTCAAATTCTCATTCAATTCAAAACTTTTCTTTTTTACATGCATAAAACAATGTTTCAAAATCATTTCATGTTGGTAAGGGACTTAATAGGAAAACCTTTTGATATTTGATTTCGTTTTGGTCTCCTCTTTTGAATTCAATCTTTTGATTGTTGAATTTAGTATCTTGTAGTGATGATAAAAAACTTAGGCCTAAATAGTCCATAAGTTTTTGAAATGCTTTATCAGAATATTGCATATTAATCCTTTCCTATAGGGTTGAACTTGCAGCAAGTACGCCAAAGAACACGAAGACAAATGAAATTGAATCAATCCGATCAAGTAAACCACCATGTTCTTTTAAAATATTTGAAAAGTCCTTAATTTCATTTCTTCTCTTAATTAATGAGAAGTATAAATCACCTAATAAAGCAATAATTGGTGAAATGAATAAAAAGGCTAATAAATATGGAAAGAATCTAGCATGTGGGTCTAAAAGCACTCCAGCAACTGAGTTTTTATCAAGACCTCTAATTCCATAAACTGCATAAATATAAATTAAAGTAATTAGGAATGAAGCTAAATAACCTGCAATTGCTCCTTCTCAAGTTTTTTTAGGACTGATAGCTGGTGCTAGTTTGGCTTTGAAGAATTTGTGACCTAAAAATCTTCCTCCAAAGTATCCTCCAATGTCATATGAGCTAGCTACTACAATCATTAAGATTACTAATTCAATACCAATCTTTTGAGTCATTAGTACAATAAATGACTTAACAAAAATTGTTAAAAATAGTGACATAAATCAAAGTGAAATAGTTTTGATAATTAAAGCTAGTATATTAACATTATCAATCACAACTAGTCTAATTAAGAAAAAGACTAAAGCAATAATAAAGGTAGTTAAGGGTGCTCAATAATCAAAGACATATTGAGTAAATAATGTTCCAAAGTAGTAACCTAATGCACTGCTTTCTCCACTAACTGTTAGATTATTAACAGGTAGGTTAATTAGTGCACTTGAAGCAACTGCTCCACGACCAAAAAGTACTTCAAGGAACATATTTGGCCCTAGCATCATTGATAAAACATAAAATATAGTTAAGATAATTGAAGGAATTAGCATATTACTATAAGCATGTGATAGCTCATAGAATATTCAGCCGACCATAATTCCTAATAATGCTATAGCAAAGGCTCTAAGGGTTCAAAATCCCGCTGTAGAAAAGCCTTGGTATAAGTCCGATCTAAATGAGTATGTTAGAACTATGACTAAAAGTACTAAGACAGCAACTATAATTAGAGCTGGTATAAAACGATTTAGTCAAAAGTTTTTTTGTCTTTCTTGTGTTTCTGTTTTCATATATCTATTATATTAAATTCCTTTCTTTTTGGTCTTGAATTAGACAGCAATCCTATAGGGTCTTAAGGTATTATTTTGCTTCTAAAAATAAGTAAACATAGCCTTGAGCAATTAAGTTTGGATTGTAACTATAATGATCTTTTAAATAGATACCATCTCCACCTGTAAGTAAGATTTCATAGCCATTTTGATCTTGACAGTGTGATAAAATAAAACCATTTAGTAAGTTGTATAGCCCTGAATTTAAGGCTTGGATAGTATTTTGGCCTAATTTTGTTTCACTAGTATATGGCATGCTTAATTGAGTAATTTTTTCTTGTAAATGTAAATAAGAAATGTAAGCTCCAGGCGCAATTGAAGCTCCTTGCAACATACCTTGTGTTATTTTTAATCCAACTAAGGCACTTCCAAACATAAAAACATAAGCATTTGAAATCTGGTTGCTAGCACAATATTGCACGCAAGCTAAAATATCAATTCCAAGTTGCGTTCTATCGATATTTTTATCAATGGCTAAGTTAGCTCCATAAGAATTATCTAAAATAGTAATCTTACTAAATCCAATTGCTTTCAAATTAGCTTGTAATTTGTCTTGGTAAGCTTTATTTTCATTAGTACTTGCAATGATAACTTGGTCACTATAACTAGGCATACATAAAGCTAAAATATTTTCCAGCTCAATACTTTCATCACTTGTACATAGTCAATTTAGACTAAAAAGAGTCTCATTGGTATTACTGATATAATGAAATTTGATCTTGGAATTTCCAATATCAAAAACTAAATAATTGGTCTCATTTTTTTGCATATAACCTTCACTTTTTTAAAATAAATATTGATATACTTTATTATAACTGAACAAAATTATAAATGGAGATATATATGAAAAAAGAATTAATCGAAATTGGACATACTAATATTTCTTATAAAACAGACCACAACACTATGCTGCAAACTAAAGTTTTTAACAAGTTTAACCATAAATTAGACTATAGTTGCTTAAGCAAGCTTGACTTTGTGCCAAAATTAATCAAGGATACTGAAAGTGAAATTGAGTGAGAATGGATTGAAACTCAACCATTAGTTTTTAACAAAGATACCTTAAAACAAATAGCAAACGATTTTAAAACCTTACACGATTCAGATTTAAAGTTTCCTAAAACAAACGTAGCTGCTCGGGTAAAAGAATATCGTAAAATTCTTAATGAACGTAACATTAAAATTGATGTAATTAATGACTACTATAAAAGAATTAATATGATCTTAAAGAATTCACAAGCAAATCGTCCTTTACATAATGACTTATACTTAAATAACATTTTGCTTTCTAAGCAAGGTAAAATTTATTTTGTTGATTGAGAATACTGTTCAATGGGGGATAAGCATTTTGATTTAGCTTACTTTATTTGTGGTTCATACTTAACTAGCGAACAAGAACAATATTTCTTAGACCAATATGATAGTTACTGAGAAGAATACTTAATTCAACAAAAGATTTTAGTTTACTATCTAACAATTTTATGAGACAACGCTCAAGAAGTTAAACCTTTTGACGATTCTGACTGTATTAAGCGCCTAAAAGAAGTTGTAGCAGAATATGATTATAAGAAGAAAAATGACTTATTTAGAAAGTAGATAGCTAGTCTATCTTTTTTTCTGCATTTGCATAAAAAAATGGGCAAGCCCATTAATTAATTTTTATTAAATAAATTTGTTTTTTACCTACATGTAATAAGGCATATTGATTATTTCAAATATTTGACTCAACAAGAGCATTTTCTTCAATTGCAACTAAGTTTAGCTTAATTGCACCATTTGCTAAGAATTCTCTAGCTTCACGTTTTGATTTAATAATTCCTTGTGCAATTAGCTCTTCAACTAAAATGCTTCCTTTAGGCATAGAAATAACATTTAATACATCATCTAGGTCTTGAATGCTTTCTAAAGGTATAGTATTTAAATCTAGTTTCTTATTAAATAAGATTTCTGAAGCAAGAGCAGCTTTTTCAGCTTCTTCAATGTTATGAACTTGTTTTATAACATTGAAAGCAAGCGCTTTTTGTGCAATGTGTTCAGCTGGGTTAGCTCTATGCTTGTCTAAAATTACTTCAATTTGGTCCACTTGTAAGAAAGTTAATCATTTTAATAATTTTTCAATTTCGCTATCTGGTTGGTTTAAAAGGAATTGGTACATAACATATGGTTTAGTTCTTTCTGGATCTAACCATAATGAACCACCTCCAGTTGACTTACCAAATTTATTACCATTGGCATCAGTTAATAGGTTAGCTGTTATTGCCACAGCTTGGTGTTCATTACCAAATACTGTTGAAATCATATCAAGTCCAGTTGTGATGTTTCCTCATTGATCTGAACCACCAAATTGAACTCTGACATTTTTAGTCTTATATAAAGTTAAGAAGTCTCATCCTTGAATTAATTGGTATGAAAATTCTGTAAAACTTAGTCCTTTTTCAATTCTAGAAGCAACTGAATCTTTAGCTAACATATAAGAAACGTTTACTAATTTACCAACGTCTCTAAGGAACACTAAAATGTTCATGTCTTTGTAGAAGTCGTAATTATCAATTACTTCTAAGCCATATTTTTCAAGTTGGCTTCTAATTCTTGATTTATTTAGTTGTAATGTTGCATCATCAAGTAATTGTCTTTCAGCATCTTTAAAAGATGGATCACCAATCATTCCAGTTGCTCCACCTAATACTGCAAATACTTTAAAGCCATGTTGCTTAAATCTTAATAAGTTTGCAATTTGAATGTAGTTACCTAAGTGTAAGCTAGTTGCAGTTGGGTCAAATCCACAGTAAACAGCTGCATCTTGAGGTAAGTTTTTAAATTTTTCCTCGTTAGAAATGTGCTTTAATATTCCACGAGTACTTAAGTCTTCAATTATAGTCATTATGATAGTTTAAAATCCTTTCCAATCTGGCTAACTTGACCAAAAATTAATCTTTCGCCTTCTAATCCTAATGTTTTATATCCAGTTAGCATTCCTTGGCTAGCTACATTAAGCATTTCTCCACTAAGCACATCTGTTCCAGCAAATGTTGTACTTCCAGGCAGTGCTAAAACTACTACTTTGCCTTCTTGAGAATCTAGTGTGTTAGTTACTAATTGAATGCTTGAATCAGGAGCAATTTGTACTTTTAAAACAAATAAGCGATCACTTTTTGGATGAGCTTTTCTTTCTTGAATTAAGCCATAAATGAATTTTTGGTCATGTGCAAGTTCAAGATTTAATTCCTTAGCCATTGCAAGAATTAAATCTTCTCCAGCTTGAGGCAGATAGCCAAATTTAACATCTTCTGGTATATAATATTTAGCATTATTTAATACATTAATGCTTGCTACCTTGTTGTCTTGATCCACAAAGAAAACTAAATCTTCATGTTTAATTTGGTGTACTTTTTGGATTCTTGAGTCAACAAAAAGTACTGATGTATTCTTAAATACTTTATCTAAATTATTAAATAATATCATAGAGATATTATACCTTCTTTACAGTAATTTATAATATAATACAATTATGAAAAAAATAGCTATAGTAGTAGACTCTTCATGTGGATTAACAAAGGAACAAGTTGAAAAACTTGGGTGACATTTTTTACCACTAAAAATAGAGTTAGATGACAAAATCTATAATGATGGGGACAACTTGAAAAGTAACGAACTATTCCGTCACTTTTCACTTGAAACGAAGACATATAAAACAGCTTGTACACCTATTGGACTTGTTGAAGATATGGTTGAAGCATTGTCTGCAACACATGATTATGTGGTTGTCTTTCCTATTTCAAAACATTTATCATCACAATATCAAAACTTGAAAGGAATGGAAGCTTTATATCCTAAATTAAGGGTTTTTGACTCTGAATACATAGCCATCTTACTAACATTCCAAGTTTATGAATTCTTAAACTTGGTTGAAAAAGAAAATATGGATGTTGATAAAGCTTTAGAGTTAGCAGCACAATGAAAAGAAGAAATGCTTGTTTCATTAGTGCCAAAATATAATGATTACCTAGTTAAAGGTGGGCGACTTTCACCATCAGCTGCCACAGTGGCTAAACTTTTAAAAATTGTCCCAATTATTAGTTTTTATCACGGGAAGCTTGAAAAAGAAGGTAAAGGAAGAATTTTTGCTAAAACTATTTTAAATAAAATTGATGAAAAACTACAAGACTCTGATTCAGACTTATTAATCTTGCAAAATGACTGTGCAGAGTATGCTCAAGTAGTTAAATATGTTAAGGATAACTATAAAAACAATCGTGTATTCTCTTCTTCATTGCCAAATTGCATCTCAATTCACACTGGACCGGAAGCTATCGTTATAATTAAACTTGGGCGTAAGCTTACTGATCAAGAAATCGCAGCTTTATAATGCAACAAAAAATCATTTGCGACACATTACAAGACTTAGATAAATTTATTGATGCAAATTTAGACTTATTTAAAGAAAAGAGAATCATCTTATTGAATGGTGACTTAGGAGCTGGTAAAACCACATTTGTTAAGTTGCTAGCTAAAAAACTAGGTATTAAACAAAATATCACCTCACCTAGTTTTTCATACATGAAAGATTATTCAGGTCTTATTCACATGGACCTTTATAACTATCGAGGTGATATTGAAGAATTCGAAGATTACTTTGATGATAATATAGTGGCTATTGAATGAGCTAACTTAAAGAAATATCAATTTAGTAACTTTGTCGAAATTAATGCATACATTGACCGTGACTTACGTCATGTCTTTGAAATTACGGAGGTTAGATAATGAATGTTTATTTAGATACCTCAAGTGAAGATTTTGTTTTAGTTTTATTCAATCAAGAATTCAAAGTTCTTGATTTTATTCTACTAGAAGGTTATAAAAAGAAAGTTCAACTCATTACTGACCAATTTGCTATCTTACTTGAACGCAACAATTTATCAATTCAACAACTTGATGGTTTATATACCAATATAGGGCCTGGATTCTTTACCGGAATTAGAAGCTCACTAGTTTTCTTCCGCACCTTAGCTTTATTAAATAACATTAAAATGTATGTAACTACCAGTATGGATATTTTGCAGTTACAACATCCACATAGCAATTATTTATGAAGTGATGCGCAAGGGAATAAGTTATATCAATATAACTATGAGATAGACTCAAAAAACTATCATAACAAGATAACTGTTGTTGAAAATAATGGACAAGAGTTAACTAAAATTAACTTTGTTAGAATGATTAATGACTTTGAAACTTATGCTAAAGTCTTTAAGTTCCAAGAAACAATGAGCATAGAGCCTTTATATATTAAGCAACCTCAAATAGGAGGACAAAAATAATGCGTATTTTAGGAATTGAAACCTCACATGATGACACTTCTCTTGCTATCTTAGAAGATGGTAAAGTCTTAGACATGTGGACTATTTCTCAAATTGATATCTTTAAGCAATTTGGAGGAACAATCCCAGAAGTGTCTTCACGTGAGCACGTAAAAAACATTGCATTAATTCAATTAATGCTGCAAGAAAAATATGATCCTAACTCAATTGATTATGTTGCCTATACCAAGGAACCAGGCTTAATTGGAACTTTACAAGTTGGTTATTTATTTGCCAGTGCCTTTGCACAAAGCATCAAAAAACCTTTGATTCCAATTAATCACTTAATTGGGCACTTCCTTTCTTCAACTCTAACTGAAAACATTACTTTTCCAGCTTTATGTTTACTAGTTTCAGGAGGACATACTCAATTAATTTATGCTACCTCACCAACTGAAACCGAAATTGTAGGAGAAACTCTTGATGATGCTGTTGGAGAAGCTTTTGATAAAGTTTCTTCACGTTTAGGGCTAGGATTTCCTGGTGGACCATTAATTGATAAATTAAGCCAAACTTATGTAGGTGATTTTATTCCATTTACTAAGCCACATACTGATAATGCTCTTGACTTCTCATTTTCAGGGCTAAAAACTCAAGTATTAAACAAAGTTAATAAAGCAAAAATGAAGAATGAAGAAATTGATCCAATTCAATATGCTGTTTCATTCCAACGTACTGCTGTAGATTACTTAATTGAAAAAACTAAGTTAGCTTTAGAAACTTATCCAGTAGCAACCTTAGTACTTGGTGGTGGAGTATCAGCTAATAAACTACTTCGTTCAGAATTTTTAACTCTTCATCCAAATACAATAATCCCTTCACTTAAATATGCAACTGATAATGGTGCAATGATTGCACAAGCTGCTTACTTACAATTATTACAAGAAGGCAAAAAATAAATGCAGGCATCTGCATTTTTTTAAACAAAAAAGCCTATGGTTAGGCTTAATTTGAAACTACTTCTGTAGTATCACTTACTTGTTGTTCTGTCTCATCATCAAGTAAGGCTAATATATTTCTAGAACTCATTAAAGCATTTTTTGTAAAGAATAGATTGATGATTAGAAGAACTGGACCTGATAAAATACCAAGTAAATTGAAGATAAATAAACGTTCAATCGTTCTTGAGTAAGCTAATAATTTAACTAAGTTTGCTTGTTCTATTTGACGTTTTAAACTTGTTTCATAAACCATTTTAGTAAATAGTTTTCTTACATCATTACTTAATATAGCTAACTTAATTCCAAACACTATTCCTACAATTGAACTTGCAAATGAGAATACTGATAAAATACTTTGAGCAATTATCATCCCTGTTGATATAACGCTTGCATCATTATTTGTAGCTTTCATAACCATTAGAGCACTAATTGAATATGATGAAACTGCAAAAATAATAGATAGGAATCATGCAATAATCACTATTATTAAATATGTTTTTGTTTTTTCAAGTTGTCTTTTAAAATTCTTTTTCATTTTTACCTCTAATTTTATTCTATCATGTTTATATGGAAACAGTCTTCTATTCGCATTAAAAAAACTGCATAGCAGCTTTTATCCTTCTCTTTCTGATTCAAATTCAGCACATAGTTCTTGGTGTTTTGGACAAGTTAGTACTGAATGATCAGGAGCAAATTGTACATAATAAACATATTGATTATATTTACGTTGATATAGTTCTTTATTCATGAATTGTAGCTTAACTAGTGGCACATTATAAAGCTCTCTGTTTTTAGGTTCAACATCAATTCTGAAAACTGGATAAGACTCAACTTCTCCACCTAAAACAATATTGCTTTTCATAAGTTGTTTTTCTTCTTCTGAGAAGAAATTATTAATATTTTTAAAATTTTCTTCTAGTATTTGTTCTTGTTCAGCTTTATCTTTTAGCATAAACATGATGTCTGTTTCTAATTCTTCATACATCACAGCTTTAAAAGTATCTTTATCAAATAAATCTTTTTGCTTTTTAGCGAAAAGATTGATAAACATTTGATATGGCATTAAATCTTGCACAAGACCAAAAACATAGGTATAGGTATAATTACATTCAGGGCAGTGTGCTTTTACAATTGATCCCATTTGACCTCCGATAATTTAATTATAGACTATAATTTTATATATGTTAGATTTTGAAAAAGATTATTGAACTAAATATCCCCTAATCGCAGGCTTAGATGAAGTTGGACGTGGTTGTTTAGCTGGTGAATTAGTTGTGGCCTGCGTAATTTTTCCACCTAATTATAGCAATCCTCGGATCAAGGATTCAAAGTTGCTAAGTGAAAAAGTT
The DNA here is from genome assembly GCF_048284645.1 of Mycoplasma haliaeeti. NCBI lineage: Bacteria > Bacillati > Mycoplasmatota > Mollicutes > Mycoplasmatales > Mycoplasmataceae > Mycoplasma > Mycoplasma haliaeeti. The sequence continues at coordinate 15,907 of NZ_JBLWAB010000010.1, forward strand.
AGGGAAGAATTATATGATGAAATAATAGCTTCAGCCCTTGCCTATAGTATTGAAATTCGCAGTCTAGATGATATTAATACTTCAAATCCTAAAGCTCAATCACGTCTTGGTATGGAGTTAGCTTTAGCTAAGTTACCTTTAAAGCCTAACTTAGTTATAACTGACTTTGAGCACATTAATACCACACTACCTCAAATAAATCTAGTTAAGGGTGATAATATTTCACTTTCAGTAGCAGCAGCTAGCATTCTAGCTAAAGTTACTCGTGATCGTATGATGCTACAGTATAGTGAAATTTATCCACAATATGACTTTGAAAACAACAAAGGATATGGTACCAAAAAGCACATGAGTGCCCTTGAAACTTATGGAATTACACCTATTCATCGCATCAAATATAAGCCAGTAGCCAACATTATTGCTAAAAAATCTCTTTAAGGGATTTTTTTAATATTTACCTGCAGACTTATAACCAAAATAAAAATATTATTAAAAATAATATTTTCTATTAAAATTTAAACATAATGATTAAAGCAGAAAATATTACATTCAGATATCGCGAAGATGATATCAAACCAGCACTTAACAATGTCTCATTTACCATTGAAAAAGGGCAATATGTTGCTATTTTAGGGCACAATGGGTCAGGAAAAAGTACGCTTTCAAAAGTTTTAGTTGCCTTATTGAAACCTCAATCAGGTTCTTTAAGCATTGATGGAATTGAATACAACAAGGAAAACTTATCTCAAATTCGGAAAAAAATTGGAATTATCTTCCAAAACCCTGATAACCAATTTGTTGGTTCTTCAGTTGAAGATGACATTGCTTTTGGACTTGAAAATCGCTGCATTCCACATGATGAAATGAAACCTTTAATTACTAAGTACGCTTCCAAAGTTGATATGCTTGATTACCTTGAAAGGGAACCTGAAAACTTATCTGGAGGACAAAAGCAAAGAGTTGCTATTGCTTCAGTTTTAGCACTTAACCCTGATGTTGTTATCTTTGATGAAGTTACTTCTATGCTTGACCCTAAAGGTAAAAGTAGCGTGCTTGAAATTATCAAAGAAATTCAATATAGTAAAGCTAAAACATTAATTTCAATTACTCATGATATGGATGAAGCTATTTTAGCTGATAAGTGTTTAGTCTTTGCTGGTGGAGAACTAGTAGCAGCTGGATCACCAAAAGATATCTTGAAAAACAAAGAAATCATTGATATTGCTAAAATTGAATCACCATTCATTTATCGGATCAGTGAAAAACTTAATGGCATTGAGCCAACTTACAATGAAAAGGAGCTAATAGAACAATTATGCAAATAAAAATTACAGATTTATCGCACACATTTAGTCCTAAGTCTCCTTGAGAATTTACTGCTTTAAAAAACATTTCTTGTCAAATCAATGATGGTGAATATATTGGAATTATTGGTTCAACTGGTTCAGGTAAAACTACTTTTATTGAACACTTGAATCAATTACTTAGTCCAAGTACTGGCCAAATTGAATGAGACTTTTATGATGATGTTACTATCACTAAAAAATACATGCTAGCAAAACTAGAAAAAGAATTACTAGCTAAATATCCTGCCAATTCAGTTCAATATAAAACCCAATACAAACAACGTGCTAAAGAAATTAAGCACACCTTAAAAGCTAATAATGCTCGTATTAAGCAACTTAAGAAACAGTTAAATAAAGAAGTTGTTCTCGCTGTAGATACATTTAGAGCTGACTTTATTAAGCAAAAATCAAATAGCTATGAAAACAAAATTCAATTTACACATGCTCTTGCTACTGAAACTAAGCTATTTAAACTTAATTACATATACGAAAGCGACCTTGGAAAAGAAATTCATCGTTTAAAGTATATTCAAGATAACATTATCTTTACTAAAAACGCCAAAGGTAAAGTTTTTGGTAAAGATCCTAAGCAATTACGCAAGCATGTTGGTATTGTCTTCCAATTTGCTGAATATCAACTTTTTAAAGCTACTATTCAAGAAGATATTGCTTTTGGGCCAATGGCTTTTGGTGTGGCTAAAGAAAAAGCTTACCAATTAGCTGCTCAATGTTTAGAATTAGTTGGACTTGGACCTGAATATCTACAAAGAAGTCCTTTTGAACTTAGTGGTGGGCAAAAACGTCGGGTAGCGATTGCTGGTATTTTAGCTATGGAGCCTGATTTCTTAGTAGTTGATGAACCTACAGCTGGTCTAGATCCGGTTGGAGTTAATGAAATACTTGAAATCTTACAAGGTCTCAATAACACCGGAAAAACTATTATCAATGTAACTCATGATCTAGATAATATTTTGAAGTATGCTAAAAGAATCATTTTATTTAAACAAGGTCAAATTGCCCGTGATGGTGATCCTTATGAAATTCTTAATGATGTGGAATTTCTTAAAGAAAACAATTTACAACCACCACATTTATTAGCTTTTGCTAATAAACTTAGAGCTAAAGGTATTCCTGTACCTAAGATACTATCTGAAGCTGATTTAATTGCTTATTTAAATTCATATCTAGGAGGGAAATAATGAAAAGTGTTTTTGGTCGTTATATCCCTGGGAAAGGTTTCTTATATAACCTAGATCCAAGAATTAAGCTTTTAACAGTTATCCTGTATATTGTAATGGTATTCATGGTGCAATACTTTATTGACATGATTATCTTACTAATTCCATTATTAGTAGTTTATATCACCACCAATAAGCGTGTACGTCCATTATTTAAATTAATGTGATTACCATTCTTTATCTCATTTATTATCTTCTTTGTCAACATGTATACCATTACTAATCAAACAGTTTATAAAGACTTACAAACTATTTATACTTCAGCTCCAAATGAAGATAGTCGATGCTGATTATTTAATATGTATAATCCTGACAATACATTTTGAGCCTTTAATACCGGTGGTAGAGAAGAAGAAATGCTTGTCCCACAATTTGATGCTCTTACAAATACTTATAAATTTGTGGCTACTAAATTACCTATTCAATATGGTGTTTCATTAGATTCAATTAACCGTACAGTATCTTTATTCTTTAGAATTTACATTATGATTCTTATCACTGCACTGCTTACAAATACCACTCGTCCGATCTTATTAACTAAATCAATTGAAGATATTTTATGACCTCTAAAATTGATTTTTATTCCAACTCACGTGATTGCCATGATTATTTCAATTGCTTTACGTTTCATCCCTACTTTAATTGATGAAGCTAACAGAATTATGAAGGCTCAATCATCACGTGGAGTTGACTTTAAGCACGGAAACTTAAAAGAAAAAATTAATGCCTTTTCTACATTAATTATTCCGCTATTCGTTTCTAGTTTTGCACGTGCTGAAGATTTATCTAACTCAATGGAAACTCGTGGTTATGATCCATATGCTAAACGTACTAAATATAGAAAAATCAAGCCAACTTGAATTGATCTATTAGTATCTTTATTCCTACTTGGAATACTAGCATTCTTAATTACTAATATGGTTTATCCACAATACTTACCTGCATGATATACAGTAACTAGAATAATATAAAAAATTAGCCCTTAATTTGGCTAATTTTTTATACTAATTGTTACTATTTAAGATAGCTTCAACTAGAACACCTTTATTTACAAATGGCTTAGGATTTTTACCAAATAAGCTATCTGCTAGGTCTGGATAATCAATAAATGGATTACGCATTTGTTCCATTTTAGCTATTTCGTTATTTCTTGTAACATCTCATGGGTCAACTACATCTTTCATATCTCAGTTTAGATATGTATTTAAGTAGTGAGGTAGTAATTTAACAACTGTATTGTCTTTATAAACAGATAATGAACTTCCAATATTTCTATCTCTATAAGTTACCATGAAATATAAGTAAGCACGAGCAATGTCACCTTTAAAGGCATCAAGAGGTTCCATTGCAGGTTTTCCTAAGCTATTTGTTCCTAATTTGCTTCCTTGTTTAAATGTTTCAGAAATTTGAGTTACATCATCATGTGGATAGTTTGATCTTTCTCCGTTAACCTTGATATCAGTTGGAAAAACAAATTGAGCATCATTACGCATATTTAAATCCTTGTTAAATCATGCTTGAGGAATGACGTGTTCACGGTTCATTCCTTCACCTTCTGCCTTTGCACTACCTTTTGCATTGTCTTTATATGTTGCATAAGTATAAGGGTCTTGTCCATCAGGCTTTTCAGAATAAATGTCTAAAATACTATTATCTTTTTCATAGTACTTATCTTTAAACGCATCTGAATTATCATATATAGTTTTTAAATAATCGTAGCCAGCTGCAGCAGGTTTAATACCATTTAAATGTTTCTTTTGAATTTCAAGAAGTGCATTTAATAATTCAAGTCCACTTTTTCCATTTGCTGTTGCATAATAATCATTTGTATTATCATATCTATATGTATATTTGCTTTGAGCTGTTGGAACAGCTATTGTAGCTAAATTATTAACTTCTGCACCTGTAGCAACTGTGTTATTGTTGCCTGAATTATCATTATTTGCAGCACCTTCGGAAACTGTTAGTTTAATTGTACTCGTATAGGCCTTATCGCTGTATTTAAAGCTCTTGTCAGCTTGTACAACAGCAATCTTATATGTAATTGTAAGAGTATTTGTTGCCTTATCAAATGTGCAAGCTACATCTCCATTTGGATATTCTTTTCCTTTACTTGTAAAAGTTGGTTTGTCAACATTAGCAAGTTGGAATTTAGCACTATTAAAAGCATCTTTAGTTTTTATGAATCCTGATTCTTTTCTTCTTAGTGCTATAGTTTTATTTTTATAGTCAAATGAAACTGTTTTAGCACTTTCTAATTTATTAATCACATCTTGTGTCACAGCATTAGGAATCATTTCAAATAGGTTATTACCATCTTTTAATCCAGCATCAGTTAAGGCAGCATCCGCAGTAGTTGTACTTGTTCCTGGAGTTACAGGTGTTGTTCCTCCTGGTTGAGTCCCTTCACTTGAAGTATTTCCCCCTGGTTGGTTGCCTGTTCCTGGTGTTGTAGTTGTTCCACCATTTTGAGTTCCTGCTCCTGATGTATTTCCACCATTTTGAGTTCCTGGTGTTGTAGTACCTCCGGTTTTATCACCATCTGGTTTTTTATTTGTTTCTCCATTACATTGTGATGCTACTACTGGCATAGCAATAATAGACAATCCAGCTAATGAAAGTAAGAATGTTTTAATTTTCTTCATATTTCACTCCTAAAAATTATTTTCTTAATTTAATTCTAATATATTTTTTCATTTTGACTGAATTTTGGTGCCATTTTTATGAAAATATTTCTTTCATACAGATGTATATCATATAACGCTATTGTATAGCGCTATTCTTCGTATCTAAAATATGCATTTTCTCATTTAATAATCAAAAAGTACCATTAAGATTTACTTTTTTATAAAATATAGGTGCTAAATAAAAAACCTAAAAAAGATTTTTAATTCCTCTGGTTTCTATTATAATATATTCATATTTATTAACTGTCAAGCAATAGTGCTTGACACCTAAGGAGGACAAATGGTTAAAATTAGATTAAAAAGAATGGGTGATAAATTCAGACCAGTTTACAAAGTTGTTGCAGCTGACGCAAGAGCTCCACGTGATGGTAAATTTATCGAAGCTTTAGGATACTACAACCCTAAAACAAAAGAATTTGTTTTAGATAAAGAATTAACTTCAAAATGAATTAAACAAGGTGCTAAACCAACTGTTACAGTAGCTAACTTATTTAGAGCTCACAATTTAACTTTAGAACTTAAAAAATAATGAAAATTAATTTTCTTACATTATTTCCAAATTACTTTGAACCTTTTATAAACGAAAGTATAGTTAAAAGAGCTAAAGAAAAAGAATTAGTAGATTTTTCTGTAGTTGATTTTAGAGATTTTAGTCAAGATAAACACCGGAAAGTAGATGATGAAATCTACGGAGGTGGGCATGGGTTACTTTTACAAGTTGAACCTATTGACTTAGCATTAGATTCATTACCAAATCGTGGTGGATACAAAATTCTTGTATCTCCACAAGGAAAGACATTTACACAAGAGATGGCTCAAGAGCTTACTCAATATGATCAAATTACTTTTATCTCAGGTAGATATGAAGGATTTGATGAACGTGTAGTTGATTTAGTTGATTTAGAATTGTCAATTGGAGATTACGTCTTAACTGGTGGTGAATTACCTTCAATGGTAATGGCTGATAGTATTATTAGACTACTACCTGGAGTTATAAAAGAAGAATCACATATCTATGATTCATTTCAAGGTATTGGATTATTAGATTATCCACAATATACTCGCCCTCGTGAGTATAAAGGAATGAAAGTTCCAGAAGTATTATTCAGTGGAGATCATAAGAAAATTGAAGAATGAAAAGTTCAGGCTCAATGAGCGAAAACGCTTAAAAATAGACCTGACATTATTGAAAGGATAAAACATGAGAAATAAATTATTAGAGTTAGTTGAAAAGTCACAATTACGTTCAGACTTACCAGAATTCAAAACAGGTGATAACGTTAGAGTTCACGTTCGTATTCGTGAAGGTGAAAAAGAACGTATCCAAGTATTTGAAGGTTTAGTAATCAGCAAAAAAGAATCAGGTACAAGAGAAGCTTTCACAGTTAGAAAAGACTCTTACGGAGTTGGTGTTGAAAGAACATTCCCTCTACACTCACCTTTAATTGCACACATCGAAGTAGTTCGTTCAAACAAGGTTCGTAGACAAAGATTATACTACATGAGAGATCGTAAAGGTAAATCAGCACGTCTTAGAGAAATCAAGAAAAACAACAATTAATCAATTTGCCCATAAAAAAATAGCCACTCTTGGCTATTTTTTAAAATCCTTCAGGGAATAAAGCTGTCTTCTTATTTCCATTATTATCAAAACCATTTGGATAGAATAATTTTAAATTGCTACGATATGAACGAGTTTGGTGTTCATATCCAGTATTATCAATTAAGTTATATCCATAAATAAATTTATTATCAGCTACTGGGATATTGGCAGTTTGTAATAAAGGAGCAAATGTTGCATATGACATATTATTTCCAAATTGAACACTAGCATCAACCCCATTATAGATACCAACTATTTCTCCAAAGTCATTATATACTATTGAACCACTAGCTCCATAGTATAGGGATGAAAACTTAATGTTATAGTTAAATCCATAAAAACTTGCATATGGTCTATTTCATAATTCTGAATAAATTTGAATGTTTCCAGTTTCAATTGGTGATTCAGCATCATTAGTTGCATAGTTAAATAGCTTCTTATTAGCTATTCCATTAGTTACTCCCGTTCTACGGTTATATTGTGGTAATATCTGATCACTATATCTTTCTAATGGATTATTTTGCATTCAGTAAGTAAGCTTCATTTCATTTCTTGGATATCCTGCAATATAAAGGTCTTTTGCATTACTTAAGCCTGTGCCATAGGCAGGATTGTTTTGCGATAAATCTCTTCCTTTAGATAAGTAATCTAAAGTAGGTAAATATGTAGCACTATTAGCATCATAATTTGGATAGGCTTGTTTTAGTTTCATTCTTGCAACATAGGCATCAACAGCACTAAGTGCTTGTTTAATTCAATTTGTTAATGTAGTATCTGCTTTGGTAAGATCAACATCTAATTCTAATATTCCAAAGTCAGTATAGAAAGGTATTTTGCTTGGATTTTGATTTATAAAGTTTTGATATTTCTTACGTGTATCCTCATCCATTAAACTATTATCAAGTTCCTTTTGTCTTTGAATCTTAAAGGCAGCTCATTTAGTATTAATTGCATCAGCAAATTGATCATATGTGCTTTGATCCATATAATCAACAGCAGCAAATAATACTTTAGGATTGCTAAAAGCTTCAGAATATGATGTATTATTAAGCGAACTATAATCTGAAGTAGTTAATAATTGATTGTTAGCATAATATTTAACGTATCCACCTATCTGACTGAGGTTTTGGTTTCAACTTTCATTAGCGATTGAATCAAATGAAGTTGGCATATTGCTTTTTCCAAGAGCAAATCCTCCAGGGATATTTCCACTTGGATCATTGTAATTAAGCTCTTTATCAATAGCTGGATTATTGGTATTGCCATAATTTCCTAGCACGTGCATGTTAGTTGCTATAAATAACTTATAGTGATTATCATCTACCTTATGATAATCAAGCACTCAACCAGTTCCTTGATCATCAATTAATCTCTTTTCTCCATTAGGATCAATTAATGTTGCTGGACGAATTGAAAATGTTCTGTCTCAAATTTCTTTATACATAGCATCTGCATTAACTGCTTTATATTTAGAAACATAATCTGGATAACTATTTGCTTGCATAATTGCAGCTGCTGGATTAAATGGTGGAATAATTACTGGTGGAACAACCGGATTTGGCTTTGGTGTAGGCTTAATTGGTTCAGGAGTTGGAGTAGGCTCTGGTTTAGGTTGAGGCTTAGGTGGTTCAATAACATCACCTATTTTTCTAAAACCTCCCATTTCCTTAGTAATTAATTTTCCAAGTTCTGTATAGTCCTTACTAATAAGAGCTAAAGTTAGCTTAATAATTCCTTTTTGATCATCACTTACTAGTCCTAAAGCTTTTCCTTTATAACTACCTGATAGCTGTAAAGTATATTCTTTAGTATTAACTCCATTGATTTCTAAGTTAGCTAAAATAATTTGTGATGGGTAAGTTTGTTTCATATTAACATCAGTTTTTACACTGACTGAAAGCATATTAGCTTGAAGATTTAAATCTGACACAGCCTCTTGATATTTTTCTTGTTTTTCTTTTTCTAGTGCAGATGGTTGGTCGCATGCACTAGCAATTGGAACTAGTCCAATAATCGCACTGCTTCCTAGAATCATTTGTCATATATATTTTTTCATATAAGAATTATATTAAAAAATACTTCTATTTTATTTAGAAGTACTTTTGATTATTGCTCCAAGGCTTTTTGGTCAATTAAGGCAAAGAATTCTGCCTCGGAAATAATTTTTGTGCCTAGTTTTTTAGCCTTTTCTATTTTAACTTCGCCAACATTTTCACCACAGACTAAGTAATTAGTTTTTCCAGAAATTGACTTATGAACAATACCTGAATTATGTTCAATAATTTCTCACATTTCTTCACGACTAACTGCCATTTTTCCAGTTACTACAAAGCTAAGACCTTCTAGTAAGCCTGTTGTTTCTTTTTTAACTACAGTATAGTGCAATTCTTGATCTAAAGCTTGCATTTCTTTAACATGTTCTTCATCAGCTAGATAATTTTTTAATGAATCAACGATTTCAGGCCCAATAGTATTTATTTGCATTAATAAGTCTAAGTTATAGTTACATAAGTCTGTTAAGGAGTTAACTTCATTAGCTATTAATTTAGCAACTTCTAGTCCAATGTTTTTAATCCCTAGTCCAAAAATAACTTTATATAACTCAACATTTTTAGAAACTTTAATTGATTCTAGAATATTATCCATCTTCTTATCTTTAATATTGAAGTTACCTTGAATAATTGTTTCTTTTAAGTCAGCTAGGTGGAAAATCGAAACAAAATCAGTTATAAATTTGTTGTCGTAAAATAGTTCAACAATTTTATCCCCAAGAGTCATAATATTAAGAGCTTTTCTTGACACAAAGTGAATAAGTTTCTTAATTTTCTTAGACTCACAATCATCATTTTCACAGAATTGATCAACAATTCCAGGCATTTCTACCAGTTCACTTCCACATGCTGGACAATATAATGTTTTAGGGAAGATATCTGTAGTGTTTTTTTGTTTCATATCAATTATTTTAGGAATAATTTCACCAGATTTAATTACCACAACTTGATCTCCGATGTTTAATTGTAAATTGCGGATAAAGTCATAGTTGTGCAATGTTGCTTTCTTAACCATAGTTTGATTAAGCTCAACAGCAGTTTCAAACTCAGCAACATAAGTAATTTTTCCAGTACGCCCTACAGTTGTTTCAATTTTTGCAACTATAGGATAGGCTTCTTCAGTTTTGTATTTATAAGCAATTGCGTAGCGAGGGAATTTAGCAGTTTTTCCTAAAGCATCTCAATATTGCAATTGATTAAGTTTGATAACAAATCCATCACAATCATACTTAAACTTATCTTTATAAGCTTCGAATTCATTAATTCGATTAATAATTCCTTGTGCATTTGTTTCTACATAACCATATTCATGAGTTGGGAGTCCAAGTTCCTTGATAAATTGTAACAATTTATCTTGGTGGAAAATATTATGTTCAAGTGGATTAACTATATCATACATAAGAACTTGCAAGTCTCTTTGCAGTAATAATTGTGAATTCTTTTGTCTTAAGGTTCCAGCTGCCATATTTCTGGTATTAGCAAATTGTTGCACACTAGGTTCAATAGGCTTAGTTGCTTTTTTGCCAGCAGCTAAGTCTTTTTCATATTTAGGAAGCTTGATATTATAGTATTCATCAACTTTTTCTTCATATTCTTGTTCAAGCATTGCATTAGTTTCAATCAGTTTTTCTTTAGTTACATAAACTTCGCCCCTAATTTCAATATCATTTAAATAAGGGATGCTTTTTGGAATTGATCTAATTAAAATAGCATTCTTAGTAACATCTTCACCAACTTTTCCATCTCCCCGAGTTACAGCTCTAATTAGTTGACCATTTTGATACATTAGTGAGATAGAAAGTCCATCAATTTTAGGCTCTAAATTAAAACTGATTTCTTTATTAGGCAATTCTGCTTTAATATCATCAACAAATTTTGTAATTTCTTCAAAGGTATATGCTTTAGCTAGTGACAGCATAGGTTTTTGGTGAGTATACTTACTAAAATCTAAACTAGGTACTCCACCAATTTTCTTAGTTGGAGACTCAGGTAAAATGAACTCAGGATACTTGATTTCTAATTCCTCTAATTCCCTGAGCAATTGGTCATAAACATAGTCCTCTACCATTGGATTATCTAAATTATAATAAGCATTATTTAACTTATTTAAATAGCTAGTTAATTCTACAATACGAGCTTGCGCAATTTCTTTTTTTGATTTGTTAACATTCATAATTTATATTATAACTTTTAATTTTTAGAATGCATTGCAATTCTAACGTTATCTTACTTTTATCTAATTAAGCAAATAAGGTGCCTATTTGCTAAATTTTCTATTCATTTAGTTACTTTACTATATAATTATTACAACGAAAAGAGGACAAATGCAATTCGAAACCAAACACATAGATATAAACAAAGAAGAATGAATTAATGCACAACACCAAGCATTAAGTCAACTTGAAAGAAATAAAAAAGAAGGTCAAAAAATTGAACAAGCTTTAATTTTAGAAACAGCTGCTCACAATATTTTAACTTTCTATAGAAATACAGAATTACAAACTAACAATGACTTATACAAAGATAGAATTTACTTCTTACCTATTGCTTCAGATGTTAAATTTACCATTGAAGCTATGAGCTTTGATTTAAAAACTTACTATCAAGACCAACTTGACCAATTCAATTTAGAAATTGATCCAAATATTGAATTCAAAATGCCATCTGATTTTGAAAAAAGAGTTGAATTATTTACTCAAAACTTTATTCAAAAATACAGATTTAAGATTGAAAGCAGTAAGCAAACTGTTGAAGCTGGAGACAATGTTGAATTCAAGATTTGACCAGTTCAAACTCCAGATCAAGCCGAAAAATATAACGCTGTAGCAAATGCAGAATCAAAAAACCCAATTGAACAAGCTTTAGTTGGATTGAAAGTAAACCAAGTTCAAGAAGTTGAAGCTTTTGGAGCTAAATTCCAATTAGAAGTATTAATGATTTTTTCATACCAAGAAATGCCAATTACTGAATTAAATGTTCACTTACTTAATATTCCTAACATTAAATCATTAGCTGATGTTAAGGCTCACATTTTTGAAGTTACACAAGCTCAAACAGTAAATGATGAAATTTTCTCTTACGGAGAAAAAATTATGAGCTTAATTTTACAATCAAATAAAGGTAAACTTGTAATTCCAGAAGATTTAATTGAAAATGATATTAAAGCCTTTGAATTTTCATCTGAATTTAAAGGTGATAAAAAAGAAGTTGTAGTTTCTACAATCGAAAACTACTTCTGAACTATTCTAGCAATGAAGAAATTTGACTTCATTATTACTCAAGAAGATGTTGATTCAGAATACAAAAAGCTTTCAGCCATCATTCCAGCTGACCAACTTCAACAAATTGGTGGCCAAAGATTATCAAACATTATCTTATTTAAAAAATTAGGTACAATTTACTTACAAAAGTACCAAACAGCAGAATTCGCTAAATACGAAAAAATATTAAAAAATTATTTTGCTAAAAAATAATTGGTGTTATAATATTTCCAGTGGTTATAGCAGAGGGGATCACCTGATACCATTCCGAACTCAGTAGTTAAGCCCTCTAGCGCCGACGATAGCAGAGATGTGAAAATAGGGCACCGCTGTTTTTTTTACTCTCGAATCAATAAAGATATTTGGGACAACTAAATGGTACAAATATCATGGGACAAT
>NZ_JBLWAB010000011.1:0-21414 GCF_048284645.1 Mycoplasma haliaeeti
TTCAAAAAAAAAAAAAAAAGAAGCCACCAGCAGCTCTAGCTGGTAGTACAATTGGTTCAAATCCTACTAATTTTATTAAGTAATTGTCTAGTTAAATAAAACAGCAAAATATAAAAACCCAGTACCATAAGGCACTGAGTTAATATATTAATCATTTACTACAGTAGGCACGTTTTTAAGTTTATCTGTTCCATCAAAAGCAACATCGTGAATATATTTTGCACTAGGTAATGATACTGAAGTAAGGCTTGTATCATCGGCAAAAGCTCTTGCACCAATATATGTTGCCTTTGGGAATGAAATAGTTTCCAAAGCTGTATTTTTTTCAAAAGCATAATCTTCAATTCTTGTAACATTAGGTGCTTGAATTGTTGTTAAACTAGAATCATTTTGAAATGCATGAGCTTGAATACTAATTGCACTTGGAAATGTAATTGAAGTTAAATTTTTAGCATTTTGAGCTAAGCTTTCTGTAATATTAGTTACTTTACTAAATGAGAGTGAAATGATCTTATCGTTATCTTTAAAAACACCTCCAATTATGCTTGTTATTTCATCATCTTTAATATCGCCACTGGCATCAGTTCATTTTGCTAGTATTGTGTTAAATACAAGTTTATTAGCTAGTTTAGGTGTAGTATCAAAAGCAAATTTATCAATTGATTTAACTAGTGGTAGATTAATTTTTTCCAAACTTGTTGCATTGCTAAAAGCATATTCACCTACAGTTGTAACTTTAGGTAAGTCAAGTTCTTTTAAGCTACTTGCACCATAAAATGCTGAATTTCCTATAATTTCAACTTTAGGTAAAGAAACTGCTGTTAAATTTGTAGCATTATTGAATGAATAATAATCTACTTTAGTTGCATTAGGTAATGAAATAGAAGTAATATCCTTATTTTCATTAAAGACATTACCATATACTTGCTTAATTGTGTCATCTTCAATTACACCTTTAGCATTTGGGTATTTAATTAAAATACCATTAACTACTAATTTGTCAGTAATTTTAGGGAAGATGTTTCTTTCATTTAGACCAAAGGCTTCAGGTTGAATATTTTGCAAATTAGGGAATGAAATCCCGGTAATATCTTGTGTATTTAAAAAGGCATATTGAGCAATTTGAGTAATAGTATTATCTTCTAGATTACCAGAAGCATTATCTCATTTAACTAGCATTCCATTTAGAACCACTTTATCATCCACTAAATTTTTAAAAAGTCAATCTCTTTGAGTATTAAATAATCTAAATATGTGACCATAAGTATTTTGCAACTTAGGCATAATTAATTTAGTTATTTTAGCAGCACTTTCGCCTAAATATCCAGTGCAAATTGTTGTGGTATCTGGACAAGATAAAGTTATATCAGTACTTTGATATTTAAAAAGTTCATTTAGCTGTGTAATAAATGATGATAATAAGTCATAATCAACTGTAGGTGCATTAGCAATAGTAAGTACTTTAGTTTCTTTATTAAAGTCCATTTTAATATTAGGATCACTACTTTTTAAAGCAATTACATTAGGATCTTGTTGCTTAGAACCTTTACCATCTCCAGTTCCACTTCCAGGGTCTACTGTAGGTTTTAAATCTGCTTTATCATTGTTACATGAACTAGCAATAAGTGGTAAAGTGGCAAGACTTGATACCGATGCTAGAGTTAGTAATATGTATATTTTATTATGTTTCATATAATCTCCTTTAAAGGCAGATATTTTGGACATAAGACAATTAGAGTTATTAATTATTATCTGTCTTTATATTATTATTTCAAATTCTCATAATTGTTTTAATACTTCTAGTGCTATAGCATAGCGATGTAAACTTTTCTTTAGTAAAACTTATAGTTTAATTAACTTTCTTTTACAAATAAAGTTTTGGCACGCTAGGAAGCAATTAAAGTAATTGAATAAAGTAAGATATTTAAGTCAAGCTATCTAGTATAGGATAGTAAGTAAAAACCCAGTACCATTGGTACTGAGCTTATAGAGCTAATTTTCATTTACTGTAGGCTTATTAGTTAGTTTAGGTGTGTTTTCGAATGCATTATTAGCAATATATTTTGCTTTTGGAAAATCAGCTTTTGCTAAATTAATATTATTTAAAAAGGCATTTGGACCAATTGCTATTACATTAGGGAAAGAAACTTCAAGTAAGTTTAAATCATCTTTGAAGGCATATGCACCAATTGCTATTACATTAGGCATATTTATAAAAGTCAATTTTTTTAAATCACTAAATGTTCGCTCATCAATTTCTTTGATACTACTTAATGAAATAGTTTCTAATGAAGGTAAATTATGGAAAGTATAATGATCGACTGATAATAATCCATCCATTTTTATAGCTCTTAATCCATAATTGTTATCAAAAATACTATGAGTTAATTTTTTTACTTTTGGTAATTCAACATAAGCTAAGTTGCTTGCATTAGCGAAAGCATATTCTCAAACACGAGTTACATTAGGGAATATTGCACTAGTGATTTTGTCATTATCCGCAAAAACATTTGCATAGATTCCCTTAATGCTATCATCTCTAATTTGGCCAACAGCATTGTCTCATTTAACTAAAATGTTATTTATTATTACTTTTCCAGTTAAACTGTCTGTATTATCAAAAACATGTAATCCAATATTTTCGATATTTGGTAAGCTAACACTAGTAAGTTTGCTTGCACCAGCAAAAACCTCATTAGCAAGGCTAATTACATTAGGGAATGATACTGAAGTTATTTCTTTATTATCTTTAAATACACCAGAGGCGATTGATGTGATATTTTCATCACTAATAGCACCAGTGGCATCACTTCATTTAACTAAGGTACCATTTATAACAACCTTGCCTTTTAAGCCATCAGTATTAACAAAGGCATCAGGACTAATGCGTGTTGCTTTGGGGAAACTTATGGTAGTCAATTTACTTGTACCTTCAAAAGCATTATCTCCAATATATGTCACATTAGGGAATGACACTGAAGTTAAGTTTGTTGCACCTTCAAAAGCACGCTTTCCAATACTTGTAACATTAGGGAATGAAACTGATGTTAGGCTTGTTGTACCTTTAAAAGCACCATCTCCTATATTTGTTACATTAGGGAATGACACTGAAGTAATGTTTTGATTATTAGCAAAAGCTTCAGTGTAAATAGTTTTTATACTTGGATCGCTAATAACTCCACTAGCATTTTCTCACTTAACTAAAGTACCATTTATAACAACCTTGTCAGTTAATTGAGGTGTATTTGTAAATATAGATTCGCCAAGTTCCTCTACATGTGGTAAAGAAATAAATTTTAAATTATTCATACCTGAAAATGCTAAATCTCCAATGTATTTAGCGTTTGATAATGCTACTGTTTCTATACCTGCAGAAGAAAATGCTCCACGTCCCACTTTTTCAACCTTAGGGAAGCTAATTCATTCAAGCTTTTCTGTTCCGTGAAATGCATCATCTCCAATATATGTCACATTAGGGAATGAAACTGATGTAATATTTTTGTTAAAACTAAAAGCTTGATCACAAATCATTTTTACATCATTATCTTGAATATCTCCATTTGCATCTGTTCATTTAACTAAGTTATCTCCCAAAATAATCTTTCCCTTTAATTTTCGGGTTAGTATAAATGCATTCGAAGCTACAGTTGTAACTTTTGGAAAACTAATGGACTCTAAATTACTGCAACCACCAAATGCAGCATTTCCAATTTCGGTTACATTAGGGAATGAAACTGATGTAATATTTCTATCCTCTATGAAAGCACATGAAGCTATCTTAGTTACTTCAGAGTCTTCAATTTGACCAGTAGCTCCTGGTCATTTGATTAAAATTCCATTAAGTACAATTTTTGAATTAATTTGAGGGAAAATTGTTCTTAGATCATTGTTTGGATGCTCAAAGGCACTAAAATCTACATTTTCTAAATTAGGTAAGTCAATTCCAGTTACATATGCAGTTTGATTAATTGCAAATGGAACTATTTCAGTAATTGTTGAATCCTTCATTTCTCCAATTGGGTTATTTCATTTAAATAAAATACCATTTTGTACAACTTTATTATCTTCTAAGTTTCGACTTAATCTGTTGTCAAACATATGACTACCAGTGAAAATATTTTTATTAACTACTTTTTCAATTTTTGGTAAATCGAGTTTAGAAATGATAATTTTTGTATCTATAGTTCCTGGAATAACTTTAGTTTCAGGACAAGATAAAGTAATATGATCTACATCAGCTTTTTTTAAGTTTTCTAGTTGTTCAAAAGCATACTTAAACATTGGTTCAGTAATTACTTCAGTGTCTGGAATAATTAATTTTTTTGCATTATTATCATATTTAATTTCAGTCTTTTTATTTCCATCATCATAGACAAAAGTGGTTATATCACTATTTACTTCAGGTGTTACAACAGGGGTATCTATTGTTGGAGAAAGTTTAAGAGCATCAATTAAGCTAGATAAAGCTTTTGTTTCATTGATTAGTAAAGCTACATTTGATTGTATGCTTGCTTCTAATGCTTCATATTGAGGTTTTAGTACAGCTTTAATAGCTTCATAATTTGCAGCTTGTGGTAAAAGTTCATGAGCTTTTGCTACAGCAGCACTTTTTAGCTCTGGTAAGAAAGCTTTTAATTGCTTAATTGCTTCCATTTGTGAGCTATCAGAAGCAATTTGTACTTGTTTAATCTTATTTGCAAGTGTGGTAATTTCGCTATTGAAAAATTGACTCATACCATTAATAAAGCTATCTAAAACTTCTATATTCTTAGTTGTTTCATTAACTTTTAATGAATTAAATATTTCTTGGCCAACATTTGCAATTTCTGTTGCTTTAGAAATTAAGATGTCGGCAATTGTATTTTTAATAGATAGCATTTTTTCTGCATTTAAGTAAGCTTTTACTTGTTCAATTCCTCTTGTAGCTGCTTTATTTTGAATAGCTTTATTCAAAATGTCAGCTAAAACATCATTGAGACTTAAAGCTACAGCACGATAGAGTGCACTTACAGTATCAAATTGTGAATTAGGAAGTGAGCTTTCAACAGCTTGTAGGACAGCTAAATTTTCTTTAGCAAGCCCGTTGGCTACTTCTGTTGCATAGTTATTTATAGCATTAACTTGTTCAGGTTTTAAGGTTGGATTTTGCGAAATAGTATTATAAGCTGCCATTACAGCTGGAATAATAGTATCTGCAGATTCTTTAGATGTTTTTGTAATTGGAACAATTGGGTTTGCTTTTAAAAATCCAGTAATTGTCCCATTTTTTACTATGCTTAAGTCGGCATAGCGTTTTGATCGCACTATAAATTTAAATTCTAATGTCCCAGAAGTATTATTAGCGTTAAAGTATTGAATAGTTTTTATTGTTGTTTTAGTGTTTTTTCCGGGAGCTAAGCTTAATTTGGTATTAACTGGTGTACTAATGTCCACTAGATCAATATCAAATAACTCTTTATCATATCCAGAAAAGATAATTTCATTTTTTGTTATGTTTGAAGCAAGTGTTTGCGCCTTATTTATTGAAGGCATTATGTCATATTTAACATTCGCTTCTGCTTGCTGTAGTTTTGCTTTTTGGTCTTGATAATTTCTTTGATTATAATAGACTACACTTGGTATAGTAACTGCTGCAGAACCAATAGCAATTCCTCCAACTACAACTAGTAAGAATTTTCCTGCTTTGTTCATTTTTCCTTCTTTTACATATGAGAATTTATTTTTAATATTAATTCAGATATCAATTAATATTTTTGATATGAGAATTAATTGCATACTAAAATAGTTTTTTTCTATTGCATTACTAATTTTTAATACATTACTATGCCTATTGAGTATTTTGATCCTAAGTTAAATCAAAAACGACTTGTGCTAAGGCAAAAAAAGTAAAAATATCAAAAGTTAATAGTGCTAGTTAATCTTACAAATTATTAGTGCTTTAACTGTCTCCTTTCAACATAATATTATTTATCTATATTTTAATTATATTATTTTTTGAAAAATAATATATATCGACTTATTTTCCTAGGAATGAGCTGTAAAATAGATCTATTTTGTTTCAACTAAAAAATAGAAAAATAGTAAATAATGCAGTTAGATCTAGAAGTAAACCGGAATCTATCTACCTTAAATTGAATATGAGTATTATGAAAGGATTAGATATTTCAATATCAGTAGCAAAACTTAAAGTCATTATAAAAGCAGTAAATCATTTTTCATTACTATTTAAAAATACATTTACAAAATGAATGCTTTATTGTCGAAATTTAAACACAATAAGAGAAAATAAAAAAAGACAATGCAAGAACTTTTCGATCGTCTTAAAACATTGTCTTCTAATATAAAAAGTGATATTTACATTGAATAAATATCTCTTATATTTTACTATTTTTATTTGTCTAAGTACGACAATATAGAGATTATTTACAATAAAAGTTAGTTTCTTATTTGGACATATGATTTAAATAAATAAGTTATAGAGGTATTGGTAGTAAGTAGCATTCTTTTAAATTAATTATTTTGACTATAGGCTAGTTCATTAGATTTTTATTATGTGGTCTTATTGAAGCTGATGTATAGAAAAAAGCTGACAAATTTCTTGTCAACTTATTGAATTATGATTTATTTGATAATGAGTTTGTATTGCAAACCTAACTTTGAAAGCTAGTTTTTAAAATCTTATTAAATTAAGGATTTATTATAGGTATATTTTTTAATTTTGGGGTGTAGTCAAAAGAAGTTGGTGAAAGGATTTTAACCTTAGGGGCATACACCGAAGTTAAATTAATATCGTTACCAAAAGCGTAAGATTTAATTTCAAGTACTTCTGGGAATGATGCTGATTTTAGATTCTTGTTATTTTTGAATGCATATTCTCCAATAAAAGTTACATTAGGGAATGAAGCAGACACTAAAGATTCTGCATTGGCAAAGGCTGAACTGTTTATTTCATTTACTTTAGGAGCAAAAATTAATTTTAATCCCTTAGCATTCATAAAAGTTCTTTGATTTATTTTAAGAAGTTCTGGGAAGTTAAGTGTTTCTAATGCTGAATCATAAGCAAAGGCTTCTGAATCAATTTCAATAACTTTTGGAGCAATAATTGACACTAAATTTGTGTTTTTCTCAAATGAAGATCTACCAATTTTTTCAACTTTTGGCAATGAAATAGTTGTTAAATTTTCCAATCCTTGGAAAGCTCAATCTTTAATGTTGATTACATTAGGTAAATTAATAGATGCAATTTTTTTCGAACCTTGAAAGGCAGAATGTCCAACACTAATAGCATTAGGGAAAGAAATAGAAGTAATATTATCGTTATTTATAAATACTTTATCAGTAATTATTGATATTGTATCATCGCTTATATCACCACTAGCGTTATCTCATTTTGCTAAAAAGCCATTTAGTATAATCTTGTCAGGAAGTTTTGGAGTATTTTTAAATATGTCTCCACCTGATAATTTTTCAATTTTTGGGAATGATATTTCTGCTAAATTAGTTGCTCCGTTGAAAGCTGAATCTTCAATTTCAATAACTTTTGGAAAGATTGCGGAAGTTAAACTAGTTGCATCTTCAAATGCCTCACTACCTATATAAGTAACATTAGGAGCAAATACTGTTGTTAAATTGCTTGTACCTCTAAATGCTGATGCTGGAATATATTGCATTTTAGGTAGCTTGATATCCACTAAACTTGAAGCATCATAAAATGCAGCAGTCCCAATATTTGTTGCTTGTGGTAAGTCAATTGTGGTTAATTTTATTGTTTCGCTAAATGCTTGGTCTCCTATGTTTGTTGCTTTAGGCAATTCAACTGAAGCTAAATTTGTTGCTTTATAAAATGCTCTATTTCCAACATTTGTAACATTAGGTAAAGCAACTGAAGCTAAATTTGTTGCACCTTCAAAAGCACTATCTCCAACATTTGTAACATTTGGGAATGAAATAGAAGTTATATTGCTGTTATCTTTAAATGCATTTGCCGCAATTTTAGTAATATTTTCATCACTAATATTACCACTTGCATCACTTCATTTTACTAGTGTAGTTCCTCAAACAATTTTTCCTAATAATTTTGGAGTATTACTAAAAACATCGTTTCCTATATTTTTAATTGCTGGAAAGTCCACTTTATTAAGAGAAATATTATCGCTGAATGCATAATCTCTTATTTCAGTAACTTTAGGGAAAATTGCTGAAGTTAAATTTCTAGCTCCTGAAAAAGCATGATTTTCTATAATTTCTGCCAATGGGAATGACACGGATATTAGACTACTTGCATTTTGAAATGAATCTGCTCCAATATATACTGCGTTAGGAAAATTAATTGATTTTAATTTTTCTGCATTTTTAAATGCTTCAATTCCAATGCTAATTACATTAGGGAATGATACAACCTCAAGATTTATATCATCCATAAATGCTGATCTTTCAATTGTTTTAGCACTAGGAAAATCTATAATTTTTAACTCTGTATTTAATGCAAATGCAAGTTCTCCAATATTTATTGTTTTTGGTAAATGCACAGTTGATAAATTACGCATTCCCATAAAGGCTGCAAGCCCAATATCTGTTACATTAGGGAATGAAACTGATGTAATATCATTTTGACCCATAAATACACCAGCAGCAATTTTTGTGATTTTGTCATCATATAAATCACCAGTTGCATTTTCTCATTTGGCTAAAATGTTATTCAAAACGATTTTGTTATCTAATTTTTCAGTATTGCCAAATACTCTGCTTCCAAGCGATTCAACTTTTGGGAAGTTTATTGAAGTTAAATTTTTACTTCCATGAAAAGCTTCATCTCCAATACTTGTTACATTAGGGAATGATACTGATGTAATATTTTGATTATTTTCGAAAGCATAATTATAAATTTTAGTAATATGATTATCTTTAATATCACCTGCTGCTTCAGGTCACTTGATTAAAATGTCATTTAAAACCACTTTTGACTTGATAAGAGGGAATAAATTTTCAATTGATGATGCACTTCTAAAGGCATGACTAGAAATATTTTTTAAATTTGGAAGATTTATTGAAGTAATTTTGCTTGTATCTCCAAAAGCGCCAGGCATAATTTGAGTAATTGATTCGTCATAAATATCACCACTAGCATTTTCTCATTTGAAAAGAATTCCATTTTGCACCACTTTATCATCTTGAAGTCCTCAGATTAAGGCTCCTGGGCTCATTATTCCTGGTTCTTCAACATAAGTTACTTTTTCTAACTTAGGTAGATTAATCTTTGCTATTCTATTATATGTAGGATTGTATAGAGGGAATACCTTTGCATCAGGGCAATCTAATATAATGGGTTTATTGATATGTTGACTATTTTTCTTGGCCACTAAATTTAATATAGAACCTAGGTCCTTTTCTGTAACAGTTTCGATATCTTTAATCACCAGCTTACTATCATTAGCATTAAATTTAACCTTAGCTTTATTTTCTCCAGAACTATAATCAAATTCGACAATATTATTTTTGTCTATCGGTTTTTCAATTGGCTTTTCAATTGGTTTTTCTTTTTCAGGATTAATTGGTTTAATAATAACATTATCTTTTAATGTTTTAAAACCATCTAAAATGCAAGATTTTATTTCATATAGGTCACTATATTTTTTAGATTGAATTCTATATTTAAAATGTAATGTTCCATTATTGTCGTTAGCAGTAAAATATTGAACTTTAGCATTTGAATTTTTAACCGCATTTTTAGAAGCTATATTTAGTTCACGATTCAATGGGGTATTAACATCAACTAGCGAAATAGTGAATAAAGAGTCATCATAGTTTTTAAACACAATATCACTAGGAATGATCTTAGAAGCATACTTTTCACCTTTATTTATAGAACTATTTAGTGATACAATTACTTGTTTTTCAGTATCTTTTAATTTTGTTTGTTGATCTTGATAATTTTTGTGATTTTTATAAACAACACTTGGAATCGCAATAATAGCAGATCCAGCAACAAGTCCACTTGTGACTATTATTATGTACTTTGCAATTTTGGTCATTTTGTCCTTTCACAGCTATTTAAATAAAAAGCATTATTAATAACAATACTTATATTTAAATAGTTTTTTATTTTCTATCACACTTTAATTATATTCTTTTTTAAAAACTAAATGATTTTGCCATTTTTATACAACTGTAAAATGAACAGCTAAATTTCCACTTTCAGGTAAACAGTTGTATTCCACTTTTTAATTTATTTTTTGATATTAAAAATAATTATCAATAATGCCTAATTTAATTGAAATAAAAATTAAAATAACTGTCAAAATAAAGGATCAAATTAAATGTTATATAAATAAAATAAAGAAATTATAGGAAAAGAGCATATAACTCCTTAAAGTCTAAAAAAATAGGTCAAAAATTCATGCTATACAATATATGAATTTCAAATATTTTTTTAAAAACAAAAGTGGTAATTTAACTCTTCAAGATACAACATAATTTGGCAAAACTTATTTCAACTGATTGCATTTAATAAGAAATAACAAGCTGGATTAGTTTTTGTAAATTATTTAATCTTTTATGCTAGTAGAGTAATGAAAAAGTTAAAAAAATAATTATTTTTTATGTTAAAAAATAACTTTTTAGTCCAGAATATTATGTTAAAATATCAACGTCTATTTTTCGTACAAATCAAAAAATGATAAAATAATATTGAATAAACATAAAGGAGTTATTATGTCATCAAAAACAACATGCAAAGATTTAAGTAAAAAGTCTTGATCAGAATCTAAAGCTCAAATGAAACGTGGAAACTTATTGATGTTAGCAATTGGTTTCTTACTTGGAGGAGTTTTTACAGCATTAGTAGCATCATTTGCAAATGATATTATTATGGCTGCTATTACTACAGCATTTGGTAAAACACCAGATACATGAGTAGTAGCTAAAAAAGCTGATGGAACAGGTGGAATCTTTATTGGTAAATTCTTAGCTGCATTAATTCAATTCATTATTGTATCTGCAGTAGTATTTGGAATTTTATACTTCTACTTCTTAATCAGAAACTACAGAGCATACCGTAAAGAACTTAAAAACCCAGTTGTTGAAGCACCAGCAGCACCTGCACCTGCTCCTACAACAGAAGAATTAATCTTAGCAGAATTAAAGAAATTAAACTCAAACGTTGATGAATCTAAATCACTATTCAACGTAAAATAACATATAATATTTGCACTATTTGCTTCTTGCAAGTAGTGTTTTTTATATTACTTGAGTATATGATAAAATTAAACTAGATTAATTATTACTGTACATTCGCGTATTTCAAGCTATAAAAAGCTTTTGTCACAGTAAGATAGTTATAAAAATTTAAGAGGATAATATGGAAGAAATTCAAAACCAAGATGCTAGTTTAAAAGCTCAAACATTGCTAGATAAAGCACTAAGCAAGTATTGGAATATAATAATGATTAGAGCACTTCTAGTGCTTCCAGTTCTTTTAGCAGTATTTGCTATTATTTCACTGGTAAAATGAAGTACTATTGCTGGATGAATCTTGCTTGCTGCTTGCCTTATTTGTTTAGTTTGCTACTGAATTTATTCAACATTTAGAATAAATCCAGCAATTGATTCAATGCAAAAGCAACTAGATACTTATAAGCCTTATTTTAAGGAATATTACTTAAAATTATCAAAATTAAACAAGTTTATTTTTAAGTATTTCTTTGTTGTAGAACTATATGACCAAGAGCAAGTTAATGAACTTTTAAACGAGCCCGCAAACAAGCAAGAAAATAATAATGATCAGGCAAATAAGGAGTAATTATGGAACAATTAAACGAATTACAAGAAGAAAACTACTTAAAAGCTGAAAGATGACTACTACAATCTTTTAAGTTTTATAAAAAGAACTTGCTAATAAAAGTGCTTTTGGTTCTTCCTTTTGCACTTGTTTGTGTCGCAACATTTCTAGCTGTATATCAAAGTCAATTGGCATATTTGGCCTTAATTCTGATTGCAGCTATTATAGCAATTGCTCATATTTGTTATATTGTCTTAGCTATCAATCCTGCAATTCAAAGATCAGCTCATTTTTTAGATCAATACAAGTCTCAAATGGCTAAGTTTTATGAAAGCAAAAAGTTAAATTGATTTAATAGAATAATCTTTAAAGACTTTTTCTTAGTGGAAATGTATGGTCTATTTGAGCCGAAATCTATTTTAAAATATCCTGAACAATATGAAATTTCTAAGCACAATTCAAATGAAGAAATAACCTATGATAATGAAAAAAATGAATTAGAGTCTAATGAAGAAAATTTTGAAAGTGAAGTGAAATAAATAACCAAGAAAACAAGTAAATTTATATCTTAAAATCAAATATCCAAGTTAGGATATTTTTTTCTATTTTTACCTATAGTTGCATTTTTCTAGCTTATAATTTCACACTCTTTAGGCTGAAAAATTCTAAATTATAATATAATTTAGAAACTAAATAAGGAGCACATATGCAACAACAAAAAAAATCAAGAAGAGAAATGAGAAAAACAGTTATTGCTGTTTTATATAAATACGAATTATTAGAAGAACCAATCAAAGTTGAAGAAGCTTTTGAAGAATTCTTTTTAGATAGAGAAGAGCTATTAAGATTAGAATTAATTGCCAAAAACTATGCATTCTTACGTAAATCATTAAATGCATTATTAAATAAAAACTGAAAATGAGAAAGAATCTCACCATTAATTAGAGCAATCATCTTAAATGGAGCTTTTGAACTATATAACACTAACCCAAAAATCGTTATCAATGAAGCCATTGAAATAACTAAAATTTATTTCCCTAAAGATCTCCCTGATCAACCAGCTACATTACAAGGTAAGCAATACAAATTTGTTAATGCTATCTTAGAAAATTATTTAAAACTAATTCAAACTTTTGAATTAGCTGAAAAGTTAGAAGAACAAGCAAATCAAAACAATGAGTAAGAGAAACAATCGCAGATTGTGATCTAAGATAGTTTTATCTTTTGCTTATAAATCACATTATCATGGAATTTTAAGCAAAATTAATTACACATATAAGCAATTTCATGAGATGCATTTGCTATCACATGAACAACTAGAAAAATTTGAAACTAAAAAATTTGCTGAACGTAGTAAGAATTTAAATGAGTTTATTGACAATTTTAATCAAGATTTAGAATTTTATCCTGAAGTAACCCAAGTTCAAAAAGAAATGATTTATAACTTCTATTATTACTTATTTTATGATTTATTCATTAAGTACTATGATCGTGATGAATTAGAGGTTAAAAACTTCTTAGGCGAAGTCTTTAAAACAATTGATCTTGACAAAGATAAAAAAGTGCGTAAGCAACAATTTCAAATTATTGTCAATAAAATCAAACGTGAATATTATTATTTATTCCTTGACGAATTTCAAAAAATGCCAGGCTATAACACTACTTTAAGAGCAATTTTAAGAAAGGTCCTATAATGAATCAAAATGACATTCGCAAACATTTTCCAATTCTAGAAAAGATTACTTATTTTGATTCAGCTGCTTTAGTACTGAAACCTAAAGAAGCTAGTGATGCAATTTATGATTACTATTGCAATAAGTCAATTTCTTCTCGTACTGCAGATACTCCTTTAGGAAATGAAGTTAATTCAACTATCTCTCGAGTACGTAGTAAAGTAGCTAACTTATTACAAGCTAAGGAAAATGAAATAATTTTTACTAGTGGAACAACTGAAAGCATTAATCTTTTTGTTAATATGTTTCAAGCTTTACTTCAACCTGGAGATGAAATCTTACTTAGTGCCTATAATCATTCATCTAACTTAATTCCATGAATTGAAATGAGTAAAAAAGTGGGCGCTAAAGTAGTAATTTCTCAAGACATTTTAGTTGGCATTAATGTCAAAACTAAAATAGTAGCTCTTAGTCATGAAACTAATAATTTTAATCAACATTTTGATATAGCAGCTATTGCTACAAAAGCTCATCAATATGGTGCTTTCTTATTTGACGATGCTGCTCAAGCTATTTCGCATGAACCTGTTTCATTGCGTGTAGTTGATGCTATTGCTTTTTCAACTAATAAGTTTTATGGGCCTACTGGTATGGGAGTGCTAGCAATTAGCCAACACTTACTAGCTAAGCTCAAGCCAGTTAAATTTGGTGGAGGATCAGTTAACGCCATTGATACTAATGCTTGCTGAGATCCTAAACAAACTATAGCTGCCTATGAACCTGGAACTCCTGATATTGCTGGCTTTTTCATGTTTGATAAAGCACTAGATTTCTTTGCTCAAGTTGGATATAAACAAACTCAAGAAATCTTATTTAGCTTATCAACTTACTTACATCAATCTTTAGCTAGCTTACCTAATGTAACAGTTTATACTAAGGCTGGTGATAATATTGCTCTAATTAATGTCAATGGAATTAATGCTCAAGATGTAGCAACCTATCTAGGAAGCAAAAACATTTATACGATAGCCGGTATCTTTTGTGCCCCTTACTTAAGAAATATTCAAGATACTTATTCTTTCTTAAGAATTTCACTTGGAATTTATAATACAAAAGCAGATATCGATAAGTTAGTACAAGAATTAAAAAATGGAGGTGATTTTTATGCATTTTAATCAAAATGAAGCTAGAGAAATAATCATGAATCACTATATGAATCCAGTCAATAAAGTAGCTTTAAATGGTGATTTTATCACTTGCTATAGTAATACATGTTCAGATAAATTAGAATTACAAGTAACTTGAGAAAATGATAAAGTAACTCAAGCTAAATTTAATGGACATGGATGCGCTGTCTTCATGGCTGCTACTGATATTTTTCTTAGTTTAATTGTTGGCAAAAGCAAAGCTGAAATCGCCACACTAGTTAATACCTTTAGTCGCTTTGTAGCTCAAGAACCACTTGAAGAAGCTGCGATTGCTTCACTTGGTGATTTATGAGCATTCTATAACGTTAAAACACATTTAAATCGAGTAGCATGTGCTTTATTAACTCCAAATACTTTCATTAATGAATAAACCTATTTTATTTCATATTGATTTTGACTGTTATTTTGTTTCGGCTGCTCGAACAATTCAGCCAGAATTAAATAATAAACCTGTAGCAATTTCTCGCTCTTCAGCGCATGCAATTGCTGTTTCTGTTTCATATGAATTAAAAAATAAAGGCATTAAGGCAGGGATGAAGAATTTTGAAATACTTGCCTTAGAGCCTGGCACCATTATAGTTCCAAGTAATATGGCTTTATACGAGGAACTCTCAAGCAAGATTTTTGAATATCTTGCTACCACTTATACTGGAAATATCCAAATTGCTTCAATAGATGAATGCTATATGGATGTTACTGATCTAGTTGCAAAACTTGGAATAAAACCTGTACAACTAGCTCAAAAGCTACAAAGAGATATTATGTCCAAATTTAGAATTCCAATTACGATCGGAATCTCACATAATAAATTTGCAGCTAAAATGACTACCAACATTTCTAAACCATTTGGAATTGGCTATACCACTGAGCAAAACTTCGCTAGCCATTTCTTTGATTTAGATATTGAAAAGTACCATGGGATAGGTAAAAAAACAGCTACTAAATTACGTCAAGTCAACATCAATACCATTGGTCAACTAGCAAGTAAAAAAGTTAGCGATCTAGAAATTAGTGCCATCTTTGGGCGCATTGGCCAAGATATCTTACGTAACTTAGACCCATATGTTTATGAACATATTACCTTTAAAGACGAAAAGGCCTTAGGTATAGGCAACGAAATCACTTTTGAGCATTATGATATGCCTTATGAAATGAAAATTGAATATTTAGACTCATTATGTAATAAGGTTTCTGCTCGTTTAATTGAAGAAAATTTAGCTGGTAATGTTATTGCCTTAACAATTCGTTTTAAGTCTAAAAAATGAACCACTAAGCAAGTTAAAATTGCCTCTTATATTAATTCTGCTAGTGATCTATACAAAATTATTTATAACATCTTTATCCATAATTTTGCTGAAAGCGAATTTATTGGACTAGGAGTTAGAGTTACAAATTTAATAGACTTAAATAATATGTATTTACCAATGAGCTTAATTAATAATATTAAGCCTAATATAGAAGATAATATGATTAAAGAGGTAATTGCGGAAATTCAAGGTCTGTTTGCTAATCCAACATTAAAAGTATTGACTGAAGAAGAAATAAAAAATAGCAATTTACATAAAGGTGCTTATCGCTTTAAGAAAATGCTATTTAGAAAGTAGGAACTATGAAAATAGGAATTTATGGTGGATCATTTGATCCAATACACAAAGGACACATTAAGACTGCTCGTTATGTAATTAATAAGCTTGGGCTTGATAAATTATTAATTGTGCCAGCTGCTACTTCACCTTTTAAAACTAAAGGTAAGAAAGCTAGTGGTCAAGATCGTCAAAATATGGTGCAATTAGTACTGGAAGACAAAATGGAATTATGCGATTTTGAACTAAAACGTGGGGGAGTTTCTTACACAATTGATACAGTTCAATATTTAGCTAATAAATATCCAGGTGCTGAGCTTTATTTAATCGTTGGAAGTGACTTAGTACCAAATATTTCAGGCTGAAAAAATATCGAGCAAATTGCTAGCTTAGCAAAAATTACTGTAGTGCGTCGTAATAGCAAAATTAATAAAGTTAATATTAAGAAATATAATGGTATATTACTTGATAATCCTATTTTTGAGGCTTCTTCAACTGACTTTAAAAAAGGAATGTTTAATTTAGTTGATGATAAAGTAGCTCAATATATTGCTGCTCATCATCTTTATTTAGAACAACTAGTGCACAATACTTTATCAGCTAAACGGGCAAAGCATTGTGTTTCTACTGCTTCATTTGCAGCAGAATTAGCTAAAGCTCATGGACTTGATGCTAAACAAGCCTATTTAGCAGGTTTATTACATGATATTGCTAAAGAATTTAGTGATGAGCAAGTACTTTATTTAATTAATAAATATGAGCCTCAATTAGCAGATAACTTATTGCCTTATAAGTATCATCAAACAGCTGGATATATCTGGGTTAAATATGGATACAAGCTCCCAGATGAAGCAATTGCACAAGCAATCTTATGCCACACTTCAATGCGTGACAATATGACTTGACTTGATAAGGTGCTTTTTATAGCAGATAAAATCTGTGAAGGAAGAAGATACCCAGGTATCCAACAAACACGTAAATTATGCTTTGAAAATTTAGAAGCAGGATTTGCACAAGTTGTGCAAGAAACTTATCAATATAACCTTGATAAGGGAGTAGTTTTTACGC
This sequence comes from Mycoplasma haliaeeti, assembly GCF_048284645.1. Lineage (NCBI taxonomy): Bacteria > Bacillati > Mycoplasmatota > Mollicutes > Mycoplasmatales > Mycoplasmataceae > Mycoplasma > Mycoplasma haliaeeti. The sequence continues at coordinate 17,309 of NZ_JBLWAB010000011.1, forward strand.
CAGATCAAGCAAAACTTTATAATAAATATAGAAATGGAAACAAATAATATGGTTAAAGAAGAAAGAATTCAAAAACTCCTTTCTCAAGCAGGAATTGCTTCAAGAAGAGAAGCAGAAAGCATGATACTATCTGGTAGAGTAAAATTAAATGGGCGTATTGCTCAATTAGGTGATAAAGCTACTTTTGCAGATACAATTTTAGTTGATAATCAACCAATTCAAGGACAAGAAGAAAAGGTTTATTTTGTACTAAATAAACCTCCTAAAACAGTATGTACATTAAAAGATAATTTTAATCGTACCATTGTAACTGATTTAATTGATACCCCTTATCGTATCTTCCCAGTTGGAAGACTTGATTATGATACTACTGGAGTATTAATTTTAACTAACGATGGAGAATTAGCAAGTAAACTTACACACCCTTCTTATGGTGTAGTTCGTGTATATCGTGCTAGATTAAATGAACCATTAGACAAACGTCAAATGGCTAAATTAAACAAACCAGTAATGATTAATGGTACTTGATCAAAGCAAGATGTAATTCAAGCTGATGTTAAAAGTTACTTTGTAGTTTTAACTCAAGGTACCTACCACCACGTTAAAGAACTATTTAAAACTGTGGATCGTCAAGTAATCAACCTTAAAAGAGTTGAATATGGTGGAATTACATGCAAAAACATCCCAGTTGGAATGTATCGCCCATTAACAATTAAAGAAGTTAAAACTCTTTATAGTTTAGTTAAAAACCCTAAAAAGGAACAATAATTTTAATCTTAAGCTAGCTAATGCTGGCTTTTATTATACTTTTGTCCCTTGGACAAGGCTAAATTAAATCAAAAGAGATTTTTAATAGCATTCTTTATGTAGCATTAAAGTTCCTTGAATAATAAAGCCAACCACCTTATTATTTAGTAGTTGGCTCTTCATTATTTTGCTCTTTTTTATCCGCTATTGCTTGTTGCAGTTTAGAATATCCATAACTCATTCCAAAAAACAATATCATAAGAATATAGAAACCTCTAGCAATAAAGTTTAATGATAAGTAATATTCAGCTGCTTTATCATAATTATCATTATAGGTCTCACGGAATTTATTTATGTAGAATAATGTTCCAGTTCTAATGAGTGCAGGTACCAAAATTAATATAGCTCCACAAATTAAAAAAGTCATATATCTATCATCATCTATTTGTGCTGTGCTTCCTAATATAACTAAAGTTAGCCCTGTAATAATGCAAGCAAGCATTAATATGAATAATATATTAAAAATAAAAAAGATTCTTTTATTTGCTTTTTCAAACATATATCTCCTTATATATTAATGCTATTATTATAATTTATTTTTTATAGCAGCTTGCTAAATAGTATGACTTTAAGCAGCTGGCTTAAACCTTAAATGTGGAAACTTTCAAAAGTTTGTTCCATTTTCTTCTGTTTTTTTTTTTTGTAAATTAGTTATAGGAGAATTTTAAATTTAGCAAATAAAATAAAAAAGACATTTATTTTTAGGACTAAAAAGAGAATCTTTTATGCTTTCCATAGTAAATTTAAAATTATTCCTTTATATTGAACATAATAATTTTGCATTATGAGAGAGGAATTTATGCACAAAAATAAGAAAATATTTATAGGTGCCTTAGTAGGGACTGCTATTTCTCTACCTTTAATATCAGCATCTTGTGGAAGTGATAAAGAAAGCAAGATTTCTGAATTAAAAAAGGAGATTAAGGCTTTAAACGATCAAATCTCTGCCTATAAAGGACAAGATCTTGAAAATAAGGCTAATGAGCTAAAAACTCTATTAGACAAAAAAACAAATGAATTAAATAATGCAGTGAATGATGCTATAAATAATAAGAAAAAGTCGGAAGAAAAGATTAAGGAAAAAGAAGTAGAAATTAATAATGTAAAAAACATAAATAAAGATTTAAAGGCTAAAATAGAAGAAAAAGAATTGGCTCTAAGTTCTGCTAATAAGTTAAATAAAGATTTAAAGGCTAAAATAGAAGAAAAAGAAGACCAATTAAATAAAAATATCAAGGAAAAAAATAAACAAATAGAAAATTTAGAAAAAATCATTGACAGTACTATCCCGAAAGAAAATATTGAAAATAACACAATTAGTTTTTCATGTTTATTGAGTTCCGATAAGAAAATAGATGTTTTATATAATAAAAGCAATAAAAGTCTTTCCTTGATTGGCGCAGCAAAAATAGATAATAATTTACTTACAACTATTGATAATAAATTATCTAAATTTCTAAGACAAAGACATTTAGTTAAACTGATTTCTAATGACACAATCACAATAAACCCTTACATTGGACACCTGAATTGTATATCTATTATAGATATAGAGGTTCCAAACCTAAAAGAAGTTGAAGATACTTCTAATAGTGGTTTAAATAGTTTATTTAATGGCTTAGAAAAAGGCAAAGTGGTCCAAAATGGAATTCTTTTAAAATGAACTGGTGCATCAGATGAAATAAATGATGATCAAGTTACAGGAATAGCTCCTGAAGTATTTTTAAATAATAAAAATATTACTTCTGCTAGTTTTATTAATGTCAAAAAAATAGGATCAAACAGTTTCGAAGGGTGCTCTAATATAAAAGCTATACATTTTCCTAATGTAATAACTATAGGAAAAAATGCTTTTAAGGGAAACGAAAATTTAAAAACAGCTATTTTTGATAAAGTTGAAACCATTAATGATTCAGCATTTGAAAATAATGAAAACTTGGTAACTGCATTCTTTCCTAAAGCAATAGCAATTGGTAATGATGCTTTTAAAAACACTAGCAATTTAATTGCTACAAATTTCGATAAGTGCCAATCCATAGGGGATAAAGCATTTTTAGGTGCAACTAAATTATCATCAATTAATTTACCAAATGCAACTTCAATTGGTAATAGTTCATTTGCTGATAACACCTCTCTTGAGAGAATTCAATGCCCTAATGTTATAAGTATAGGAAGTGAAGCTTTTTATAATACTGCATTAATAAATATATCATTACAAAAGCTAACAAAACTTGGCGAATCTGCTTTTAGTTCCTCTAAACAGTTAGAAGCAGTAGATTTCCCATTATTAGCTCAAATTAATGGCAACACTTTTAGTTATTGTGAAAATTTATCTTCAGTAAGAATACCAAATACTCTAATTATTGGTAAAAATGCGTTTTCTAATACGACTAGTTTGCATGCAATAGAACTAAATAATGTTTTAAAAATAGAAGCCAGAGCTTTTGAGAATTCTGGACTTGAAAATATTGATTTTAGTAAGTTGGAATATGCAGGAGAAGAAGCATTTAAAAATAACAAAAAGCTAACAGTAGTAACACTACCAAATGTTACTGTAATACATGCCAAAGCCTTTGAAAATAATACTTCTTTAGAAACAATAAACATTCCAAATGCTGAATATATTGACAATGAAGCTTTTTATCACGCTTCTAATATTAGTGAAATATCATTGCCAAAAGTAAAAAGTATTGGATATGCATCATTTTCTTATATTGATCAGCTAAAATCATTTATTGCTCCTGAACTATCAATAATTAGTGACTCCGCCCTGTCTAATAATAGTAATTTAATAAATGTAGAAATTCCAAATGCAGAAATCATTGGTTCTTACGCGCTTAGCAATAATTCATCTTTAGCCACGGTTACAATGAATAAAAAAATCCAATTAGGAATAAATGCTTTTTACAATACTCCTGAATTTAAAAGTAAAATAGTAGTTAATGGTAAACTAATTAAATGAAATGGTGCTAGTGGTAATATTGTTGATGATACTATTACAAGTATAGCTGATGGAGTATTTAGAGATAATAAAAATATTTCATCAGTTTCTTTCCCTAATGTCACAAGTATCGGTGATGCAGCCTTTAGTGGCGCAACAAACTTAACATCAGTTTCTTTCCCTAATGTAACAAATATAAGAAAAAATACATTTCAAGGTGCAACAAATTTAACATCAGTTTCATTCCCTAATGTAACAAGTATTGGGGAAAGTGCTTTTGCAGGTGCAACAAATTTAACATCAGTTTCATTCCCTAATGTAACAAGTATAGGAAGAGAAGCTTTTAAAGGTGCAACAA
>NZ_JBLWAB010000012.1:0-18537 GCF_048284645.1 Mycoplasma haliaeeti
AGATGAGATGGTGCTAGTGGTGATATTGTAGATGATACTATTACAAGTATAGCTGGTTGAGTATTTAGAGATAATAAAAATATTGCATCAGTATCTTTCCCTAATGTAACAAGTATAGGAAATAGTGCTTTTAAAGACGCAACAAACTTAACATCAGTTTCACTCCCTAATGTTATAAGTATAGGAAGTGAAGCTTTTAAAGGTGCAACAAACCTAACAATGGTAGAGATGCCAAAATTAAAAGACATTGGATACTCTGCATTTGAAAATACCCCGAAGCTAATTCACAAACCAGGTCGTTAATGCATTAAAAGTCCATTTCATATTCATATTACTCTATTCTTATATACGGTGAAATATTAAAAATCTATGCCAATAATCTAGCTAATCAAGAGAAAATACTAGGCACATTCTTTAAAATTAAAAGAGTGTGTTTTTCTATGCCTAAAAAATATTTTACAATTGACAAAAAATAAAATATTCTATGTTTTCAAGTTATAAGATTAAAAAGCGAATAGCAAAATAATATAGGATTATTTGCCTCATTTACCCTTAAAACTCCGAAAATCAGGAAAAGCATTCATTCATAATACGTATCCAAAACTTAACTAAATAGATTTTATATTTGTGTGCCTATTATAGGCACACTTTTTTATATAAAAAACCAGGATCGCTCCTGATTAACTTTTTGTTTCCATAAAATAATATTGTGAGGCTTCTGAAGAAATTTGTTCACTAATTGGACTTAAAGCTTTATGCTCAATAATTCCATTATTCTTTCAAGCCTTAATAATAATTGGATTATGTTTTTCTTTTTCGATATTATTTAATAAATTATCAATTTCAGCTTCATTATTTTGACTTAAAGCTGTTTTAATTAAGCTTAATTTTTCTTTAGCTTGAGCTAAGTATTCACTTTCTTCATCACTTAAAGTAGAATTGCTACTAAACTTATTAATTAGATCTTGCAATTCACTAGCAAAGATTTCAAGCTTATCACTTTGATTAGAAACATCAACTATTTTATAGATATCAATTACATTTTTATCTTGGCCTTCTACTACATTAGCAAAATAATTACGCAAGACTAATTGATAATCTATTTCTTGAGTAGGCACATAGTTTATGTAATTAAAGTTAGTTAAGTTACCTCAGCCTTGAATATTTTGCTCATCTGAGATATCTATAAAAGCAATTTTACGCCCTAGGTATAAGGCTAAAGCTTCTTTCTTATCTTCTCAAGATTGGATAAAGTCATTAATTTGTTCTTTATTACTTGCTACTATAGCGCCTAATATTTCATCTTCACTATTAGAAGTATTTAAAACTACTTTTTTAGCTTGGTTATTGTTTAAAAAGACTAAGAGTTGGTCCATTAAACTAGCTTTTGAAGCTAGAAGATAAGCTTGTAGCATGCTAGGAGCAATATTGATTTTGGCATCATAATTTGCTACTTCTTCATCTCTTTCAGTTTGTAAATGACTATATTTATCTAATCATGTGGCGTTGCTTGGTAAAGAAAGATTAATTAGATCACTATATTTAGTTATAACTTGATTAATTTGGTTGGATTCAAGAGGTTTAGCTAAAAGACTTGGATCCCATAACTTAGCAAAGGCTCCTTGCTCTTGAATTTGCTTTCACACTTGAGCAAAGATGTTTTCACTAAATTTAACTTTAGTATTTTTATCATAAGTTGCTAGAGATGTTTGATCCTTGCTCATAGCTCAATAAGTATTTAAATTACTATAAACACTTGAACCTAATACTTGTAAGTAAGCTGTGTTCTCTGTTTCATTATTAGCTGAAGAAAGCATAATTCCATCAACTAATAATAAGTTTTGCTTAGGTTTAATAACTCTGATATCACCATCATGACTTATACCTTGGGCAATTTCTTTTTCACTAGCTGGATAATTATCTGAACCATAGTAAGCATCAATTGCATCACCATTATACATAATGGCTGCTGTGATATCTGGACGTTTAGGGTTAATTAACTGGTTTAAAAGTTCTAATCCATCACCTTCAAAAGAAATGTGACGATTGTTTCTAACATCAAAACCAGTTCCATCTTTAATTAATTGTTTAAATGAATCAATTAAAATTTTATAGGTATCTGATTTAACATCACCGGTAAATTTACTTGAAGTTCTTTCACCATCAGGCAGAAGTCAATAAGAAGACCCATATAGCATATTGTCCCGCATAGCATCTGTAATAATGTAAGAATTAAAGCCATTAGCATGGATAGCTTTTAAAACATTAATAAAAGAATTATAAGCTTCACTATTGCCAAAGTTTTGTTCTTTAAGTCAGCTAGTTGCAATGCCAGATAATGGATCATCAACATCACTTCGATTATTTGGAGCAATTGGATTTTTACGGGTGTTATAAGCTACAACAACATCTTGTGAATAATATGGGAAGAAGTATTCTCATAGTTCACCTTTATTGCTTTTGCTTAGTTCTGCGTTATATTGTGCTAGGTGATTTCAAATTTCATCCCGTAAAAATAGATGTACTAAGTTTTTAGTTTTTTGATAGTTATCTTTTAAACTAGGATCGTTAAATAAGATTGAATAATCAATTTTAGCTAAAAGTCCTTTTTTAGCTAATTGAGCAGCTAGAAAATCAGTTCCAACTCCAGCTGCTGCTTTATGGTTAATTAGTGCATTATTAAACTCACTAATTTCGCTAAATTGAGTATATGAAAAGTGTTGTCTTAAGATAGCTTGGTTATCTTGTGACATATATGATTTAAAGTTATAAAATGCTGGTTTATATTGGTGTGTTGCTTTATAAGCAATAGCACTCCCTACTACTGCCCCTGAAACTAGAAGGCTGGAACAAATCAGTAAGTTACGATAAAGTTTTTTCATTACTTCTTGTTCTTTTTAACTAGGGTATAAATGATATTAGCAACTATGGTAATAAAGAGAATAATAGTTCCTAATACAAGTCCTCAAGGTTCAAATGAACCTTCGTATAATTTAGTTCCAAGTGTAGGTGAGTTAGACACAGTACGTGTAATAATAAAGTCATCAAAACTAAGTACAGAAGAAACCACTACTGCCATAATGATTGAAGGAATCATATAAATGAAATAGGTTCTAAATCATGATCTAATTTTAGAATAACCTAAATCTTGGCTAGCTTCAAATAAGTTGTTGTTGAATTTTTCACTTCTAGGTAGCATTAAAGAAATACCATATGGTAGTGCCATAACAGTGTGAGCCACAATAACACGAGCAAACCCTTCATTATCAGTTTGCACCACTCCAAAAAAGGCTCCAAAGACTAGTACAAGTCCAATTGCTGTAATGTTATCTGGGTTAATAAGTGGAATATTTGAACTAGCTGTAACAAAGCCACGCACAGTTTTATTCTTTTGACGATATAAGGCATAAACTGTAACAAGTGAAATTGTACATACTAGAAATGAAACTACAATAGCTAGTAAAATTGAATTTACTAGCGCTGAAATCCGATCATTATCAAAAAGATGTATTCAGTTTTCAACAGTTCCTTTAGTTCATGTAGTATTAAATAATCCTTTTGGAGTAGCTTCATTAAAAGTAAAAATTGCTCCAAAGAAAAGTGGAATATAAACAATTGCTAAAATTAAGTAAATATAGCTTTTTCTTAAAAATGATCCAAGTTTACTCATAATGAGCTCCTTTCTTAAGTTTAAAGATTAACTTAGGAATAAAGAGCATTAAAGCGTAAATTGAAATGAAGACTAATGAAACAATAATAACTAAAGAAGAACCAGCTGACAGGTCAAATTTATTTCCTGGATTAATTTTTGAGTTAATTATGTCTCCAATTAGTTGGTGTTGTGATCCATCTGGTAGCAATTTAGCCGAAATAATAAAGGTTGTTGCACTAGCTAGAAAAATCATAGCTAGTCCAGATAAAATCGCTTTAGTTCCATACGGAATAATAACCTTGAAAATAGTTTGTACATTGTTGTATCCAAGGTCATTACTTGCTTCAACAATGTTTTTGGGCATGTCTTTAAACACAGTGTATAAAGGCATAATCATTAAAGGTAAGTTTAAGTAAGTTAGTCCAAAGACAATAAACATTTCATTGTTTAAGCTTTTTGGATCTGAGGCAAATATTGCTAAAAATAAAGCTTTAATTGAATAAACTCTAGCAATGGTAAAAATTGCCATTGGAGAAAGAATTAAGCTTAAGGCATAAATGCGGAAAACTTTTGATTTAGAGGTTGAAATAAAATAAGCATACGGAAAGCCAATAATTAGGCAAAAGATAGCAGATACTAGCCCAATTCAAAGGCTACGTCCCATAATTCTTCAGGTATTTTTACTTGTTACCAATTCTCATGAGTTAAAGTTATCGCCAGTTACTGAGAAGGCAGAATAAATAATCATGATTAAAGGCAGAATAATAAGTAAAATTGCAACCAGAATGTATGGGATAGCTAAATATAGCTTACGATTTAGAGTGAGTTTATCTTTAATTTTGGAAATCATGGTTTGAGTAATCTCACTTAGGATCTTTTTTCATTAAGTGAATTGAATCAATTGTTCAACTCATGTAGACTTTTTCATCTAAATCGAATTTTTTAGCTGTTTCAACATAAATGTATTCGTCTTCAGCAATTTCAACTTTTAAGTAGTAGTATGAACCACGATATGAAATATCAACGATTTTTCCTGCAATTTTATCTTTCGTTGTTGATGGATTAGCGTTAATATCAATATCTTCTGGACGAATTAAAGCATCTAACATTTCATTTGGAGCAAACTCATCCATTTCATGAATAGTTTTAAATTCTTTCCCAAGTAGTTTAATTTTTCCATTTTTAGGGTTGAATTTAGCGTTAAAAATATTTGAATCACCGATAAATTTAGCTACTCAAATGTTTACAGGGTAGTCATAAATGTTTTTAGGTGTGTCGTATTGTTCAATTCTTCCATCCCGCATAACTGCAATTCGATCAGAAAGTTCTAGTGCTTCATCTTGATCGTGAGTAACAAAAATAAAGGTTAGTCCTAATTCTTGTTGTACGCTTCTAAGTAACACTTGCATCTTTTTACGAATTTTAGCATCTAGAGCAGATAAAGGCTCATCAAGTAGTAAGATTTCAGGTTCAATAACTAATGATCTAGCAAGCGCTACCCGTTGTTTCATCCCACCAGAAAGGGCACTAATTGGTTTAGTTGCATTTCCACTAAGTCCAACTAGATCAATCATTTGAGCAATTTTGCTATTCATTTCATCTTTAGTCATCTTACGTTTAAAGTAACGATTTTTAAAGGCTTCAGATTTTTGATTTACATAGTTTTCTCAATATGAGTATTTAAAGTCAGAATCATCAAGTCAGTTTTGACGTCTTCTGTATTGGTATGTACCTGGTTTAGTAGATTCTAGTTCAGCTTCATATTTTTCTTGAATCTTGTCAAGTTGTGCCATTTTAGCTTCTGAAAGTGCTGTTCATTGAGCTAATTTCTTTTGGTATAAGGCATTATATTTATCATTAATTACTTCACGAGGAACTCTTTTAAGTTTAAGTCCATATGCAATATTACCTTCAACATTTAAATGAGGGAATAAGGCATAATCTTGGAAGATTGTTGATACATTTCTTTTATAAGGTTCTAAGTCTTTGATGTCATATCCATCAAACTTAATTTCCCCACGGGTAGCTCATTCGAAACCACCAATTAGTCTTAGAATTGTAGTTTTACCTGATCCAGAAGGCCCAAGTAAAGTTACGAATTCACCACGTTTAATTTGCAAATTAATACTGTGCAAAACAGTTTTATCTTGGAATTCTTTAACAACATCAATTAGTTCAATAACTGGTTGTTCATCTTTATTGATTTTTTTCTTTGCCATAATGTCTCCTTTCATAATATTAAAAATCAATTATGCTTGCAGGGAGACAGTATCATAGAGGTTTTCAGAGTATTCTTCAACTAAGTATTGTGCACTTGAATATTCAATATCATTAAAAACTCTAAAGATATTTTTAACCTGAAGAATTTGAATTAACATTGCTTTATTTTTCATATTGTCTATTTTACTAAAAGATAGCAAAAAAACAGTAAAAATTTGCAATTTCTTATGCAGCAAATTCTACTGTTTTATAGGCTTAAAAGTTAATTAATAGATTAGATTAAATTGAGGGTATTTAATATCTGGTAAGCTAGCGAACTTTTCTTCAAATTGACTAATATCTTTATTGGTTAATTTAGCTTCATTTTTTTCCATCGCTTCAAGGGCTTCTTGTGGGTTTACTGGCTTAGTTGAATCTGATTGTGAGAAGTATATACATAAAGGATCTAGGCTAATAGCCCCTTGTGGAGACACATAAATTTTAAGGATTGTGCTAGTAAAGGTTACATAGAGCACTTTATATCCAGGTCTTTTTTCTGAATCTTGTAGTTTTGAAAAAGTTAAGTGTTTAAGTAAAATGTTAGGTTTAACATTTTGACGATTGTAAGTAAAGTGTTTATGAATAGCTTCATTATTAACTGAATATTCATTTTTAACATTAGCAGCTCAGTGTAAATATCTTGGAGAGTGGACTGCATGTGTGCTTGATTCTTTTTCAAAAGTTAATAACCCATAGTCATAAAATTTAGTTGTAAAGTTGTATAAGTATTTTAAATAAGCAAGCAAGTTAAGAGATAATATTTCTTCATTTTGTTGTAATAATTGATTGATTTGAGCTTGTTTGGCTGAAATTTGTTCTGCAGTTAAGGAGTTGTTGGCTAATTCATGTTTAAGTGCAAAAATACTTTTAGCGTTAGCTTGTAGGGCTTGATTTATTTCATTATATGCTTTGATATCAAAATTTTGATAAGCTTGCTCTTGTTGTGGAGAAAAATGAATATTATATTTAGCTAATTCATCTTTTACTTCTGTAGCAAAGTGCTCTTTAGCTAATTTTAAGCTTGTCTTAGTTCCGGTTCCATCACAGGCAGCAGCCACAAAAGGCATGCTAACTAATGGTAAAATACTTAATGAGAGAAGAAATTTAAATTTTTTCATACTACTTAACATCTATTGCTGAATATTGCAATAGAATACCTCCATAATAATCTTTATATAAAACTTCATCAGTTTGAGTTTTATTTGAATTGTCTAAGTCAAATGAAGCAAATAAAGAAACATATTTATTTAAGTTAAATATTGTATCTTTATTACTTGCACTGAGTAGTTTTGGGAATGTTTTAATATAACTAAAGACACTAGCTTTAGCACTTATCTCTTTAGTTTCATCATCTATTTCTTTCGTGATATCAACTTGTATAATGAAGCCATCTTGATTTAATAAGTAATAGTGCACATCATTTGAATCAGCTTCCATTTGTTTAACAAATTGAGTAAAGGTATTAGACTTAATATTTGAGAAAATTGAATAAATTAACTTATTTTCGTGATCTCTTAAACTGAAAGAAGATTCAGTTTCGTTATTATCACGAGTGAATGTACTATTTTGCATAAAAACAAAACGATTAATGTTAAATAAAGTTCATAATCAATTAGTTTCATTAGCTTGATCAATAACTTTATCTGCTTGTTTTACAGGGTAAGGATAAGCACGAGAAGTCATTCAGAAGTATTCGCCAGGTTCTTCATATGAAGAAGATTGACGAGTAATAACGTTAGCGTATTTCAGTGCTGTTGATAATTGCTTTATGTAATCATTATGTAATAAAGCTTCTTGAGAAGCAATATACTTTTCTTTTGCTTGAGTATTTGAACCATAGATTTCATTAAGCAATGAATCAATTGCTGCTTGCTTTAAAAACATTTGTCAACGTAATGTTAAATCACTAGCAAAATTTACCTTATTATCTTTTATAGTGTCCTTGCTATTATTTGCTGGCTTAACTGGTGCACTAGCAACTACTTCTTCATGCTTATTACTAAAGGCTGATATACTAGGAGCAAGAATTGTACAGCTTGCACCTAGGCTTAAAAGGCTAGTTAGCATTAGTTTCAGTGACTTTTTCATTTAGTTCCTTTCCAAATGGGAAGACAAAGGCTGGATAGCCATATCTTTGTTTTATTGGCATGTCTTCTTGATATTGTTTCAACCCTGATTCATAGTTGTGAATAAATCCACTGTGAATAGTTTGAGAAATTAAATTCAGCGAAATAGTTTTAGCTTGAGCAGCTCCAAAATAAATTCCTACAAAACTTAAATCAACTTGTGAAATATTGCTTGAGATATTTCTAATCATTATACGAAAGGCCAATTTATCTTTCTTGATATAGTAAGCTTCATTATCTCCAATTTCAGGAGATTCATCTCCTAGCTTAATATCATCTAGATAACTATCTTTGAAATTTAATGTAGTAAAAGGCTTTTGTCTATTAGCTGCAGCTACATATTCTTTAGAAACCATTAGTTCCTTGCTGGTAGGAATGTAAGGATTTAGGGCCATTGAAACAAAGTTTCAATCAAACTTATCTAGATTATTTAAGATAAAGTATCAGTTTTGATTAATTAGCTCTTTATATTGAGCTAAATAATCTAAAGCAGACATAGCTGGTTTATTGTTTTTAGCTTGGTCAATTTGTTCTTGAAGACGTTTAATTTCATTTAAAGTTTCTTGGTAACGTTTTTGATCACCACGGAAGAAAACTAGCATTGAATTTAAACGATTGAGTTTTTCTTCTAGTTCACCAATATTGACGCTATGATAGATTTTTTTGTATTCAGTTGCTATTTGGGCAAATTTAGCCAAAATAGCTTCTTGATCTTGTTGTTGTTTAAGCAAATATATTTCTTTAGCATTTTGCGCTTGAGGAGTATTCTTATACACTAATGAAAGTAATTGATTCATAATTCTTTGATGACTAAGAGCTTCAGCCGAAGTTGCAGCTGGTGAAGTATCTTTATCATAATCAATGTAAGCATTTAACTTAGCACTTTGATTGTAGTTGCTACATGCCACAGGTCCTAGGCATAATGGAGCAAAACTTAATGCAGTTAAAATTCTTCATTTAGTTTTCATCAATTTCTCCTCATGTGTATCTTAAAATTTGCATTTGGCTTTTATTTAGTTCCATAAAAGCTTTATAAAATAGTGTTGAATAATTATTTTCATTGTATAGTTCAATTAAGTTAGCATCATTATGTTTTGCATATGCTTGTGCAGCTGTTTGTTCATTATCTGGTTCACCTGTTTTGATGGCATAATCAATATCAGCTTGAATAATTGCTTGATGTGCATCTTTAAAGGCTTGCACAAAGGCTTTAATGGTTGCATCCATGTCTTTATTTAATACTAAGAAAACATCTGGAATTATTAAAATGTAATTCTTAACAATTTCAGCTTGTTCCTTCTTTAAGCTCTTGCTGTAAGTAAAATAAGGAATAAAGCAATTGTTGTCTAGTATTAAGAAGTTTAAATATTTATTCTTATAAATATCTTGTGACTTAGCTTGCAATTCAAAACTTAAAATATTGGTGATTTTAGCATCATTTAGTGTTAATGAATATGAGCCATATTTCTCTCGCACGTAGTCAAATAACTCTTGAGTGCTACGTGGAAGAAGTACTTTATTTTCTTTTAATTCAGTTTCATTAGAGTTAGTTGCACTAGTTTCTTCATCTGAAGAGTTGCTTTCATTTTCATTATTAGCATCCTTGCCAGATAAGTTTTTATAATCTGCATCAAAAGGGTTAAATACATAAGTGTTGTGCGCTAAGTGATCTAAATATCAATATCAATTACTACTTAGAATATTATTAATTGAATTAATTGAGTTTTTAACTTGTCCAGTTAAAGTACTTGGTGATTTATCAAGTACTTTAACATTTGAAATGTTGGCATAAATCATAGCTGATTTTAATTCAGTATAAATAGCTGCCGGTATATTTTGTTGAGTTTTTAGATATAAATCTTGTTCCTGTATATTGCTATTAAGTTTGTTTAGTATTTCATTTAGTTTGATTTCGTTTGCACTTAAAGGTTTATTGGCTTTAAGCTTGATATCGTTATCATTTAGTTTATCTTGCTTACTGCAAGCTACTGTAGGAATTAAACAAGGTAGGGTACCTAGTGAAAGTCATAGTAGCTTATTTTTTAATAACTTTTTCATAAAAGATATCTTCCAATGGTTGTTTTTTCATTCCAGAAGAAACAACTTTTCCATGGTGAATTAAGGTATATGAATCTACATATTTATCAATTTCACTAAGTACGTGAGAAGAGATAAAAATACTTTTTCCTTCTTTATGTAAGTCTTCAAGTAAGCTAAATAATTGATATCTAGCAGTTGGGTCTAAGTTAGCAGCTGGCTCATCTAGAATAATTAAGTCTGGATCATTAATTAAAGCTTGAATTAATAAAACCTTTTTCTTTTGTCCAGATGAGAAAGCATATGGTTTTGACTTAGCAAGTGAGCTAATTTCAAATTTGTCTAGTAACATATTTATTTTGTCTTTAGCTTGTGCTTTAGGCATTCCTGAAAGTAAGGCTAATGAATATAAATATTCTCAAGTAGTTAATTCTTTCGGGAAAATTGCGCTTTCAGGCACATAGCCTAATTTAGCTTTAGATTCAGGTTTTCTGGCATTTATACCATTGATAATAATTTCCCCATCGTATTTATCATAAGAACCAATAATAGATTTAATTGTAGTTGTTTTACCAGCACCATTTTCACCAATAAAGGCATGGAATGAACCTTGTGGTACTGTAAAACTAATATTAAAGATTCCACGTGCTTCATGTTTATCTTGGTAAACTTTACTTAAGTTTTTTACTTCTAAAATATCCATTATCTGTAGTCCTTTCTAATGTATAGTACATTGTTAATTAAGATGAAGATAAATCCAAGGGCAATTCAAATTCCAATGAATCCATATTTATTAATAATTTGCTTATCACGACTAACTTGATACATTTGATCAAGTGATTGGAATAAATAATTATTTGATTTTTTCAAGTCATATCTAATTACAACTTGATTGTCTTTTACTTCTTGTTTTGTACTGTAACTTGCGTATCCTCCAATGCTATAGCTATATCCACCAATTTGGAACTCATAGCTTCTTGGACTATAGTCGCTTGTGTTTTTGTTATATAACATCGCATTTACTAAATTAGTATTATTGTAATTAAAGTAAATGTAATATAACATTGCACTTAATAAGTAAACTTCTTTTTCAGTTTTTGACTTAATGATTTTTTTGGTTATAGCTTCATCATTAAGCACTGTCACATTAGCATCATCTAGCTTATTAAGCATTGAGTTTTCATTTTCAATTTCAGCTTGAAGCTTATTATTAATTAATCCAGCAATTAATGAATAATCATTTGTATCAGCTTCTTTATAGTTTTCATCATTTAAGATTTCACGCGCAAATTTTTGTCCGTATGCATTAAATACTCTTGAATTAAGTAATTCTTTTAAGTATTTTCATTCTAGTTTTCCAACTAAGGTATCTCCTGTAGTATTGCTGTAAGAATCTTCGGGGAACGTAATATTGAAATTATCAGCCCCATTTCTTACATAAATAATATTAGTATCAGTAAAGAGTCCAGTTAAATCAGGGTTCACTTGATTTTTAAGTGCTCCGGGTACTAAGTAAACATCCTTTTTAATTGGCTGTTTATTAATATCTAATAATGAAATTTGATATTTAGGCATACTTGCTTCAGTTTTAAGTGCATAGCTATATGCAGGTGAATCTAAATGGTTGTAGTAAATATAATTATCTAGATTACTACTTACATTACTTGCAAAACTATCAAATATGTTTTTGTTTTCTATATTAAAGATATCAACTAATTGATATGGCATAATTAATCATGAATATGCTTGCCATTCATTAGCTGAAGCTTTTGAAAAGTTATAAGCTTGCTTAATGTAATTTGCTTGATTACTACTAAAGGTATTAGCATCATAACCATTTGGCATAATATAAAAGCTATCTTGATCATTATTTAGATAAAACATTTCAATATCAGCCTTATTACCAGCGGGCTGTAAATTACGTGGCGCATTTAAATAAAATGCTAAATTGTTACTTGTAGCTGTTGATTGAGAAGCTATCACACTTCCTCCAATTACTAGAGGTGTAAAAGCTACCATTGGCACAGCTAAAGCTATTTTTCCATTTAACTTATATCCTATAATTGAAGCAATCATTCCAAACATTATGTAGGCTAGGAAAAATACTACAAATGATAATAATGTATATGCTACTAAATATGAATAATGCATTCCTAATCCTATAAATAGGTTAGAAAGTAGCATAGTTAAACCTCAGTAAGCTCCAAAAATTATAAAAATACTAAATTTTCCTAAAAAGATCGATTTTCTAGAAATGGGTTTTGAATAGGTTAATAATTCAACCCCTTCTTCTTCTAAATCCTTATATATATGTAGTGATTTCATACTTGCATAGAAAATTGTGATTAGTAATTCTGCAAAAACTATTGCATAAATCGCAAAATTGCTTTTAAGATCATTTAATTGTAATGTCGCAAAAATGATGCTTAATATAATTGCAATCACCATTCAAACAATAGGTACTATAAAGGTAGATTTCTTTTTTAATACAATTTTATGTAAGAATGAAATGTAACTAGCAGTTGTTTTCATGTGTTCTCCTTATTTTGTTGTCTTATATTACTGTTTGGTAATTCATATATATTATTGTAGTACAAAATTACTAAACAGTAATAAAAAAATTAAGAAAAAATACAGCCTATTTTAAGCTGTATTTGAACTTTTTTTATATTTTATCCAGCAATTTGGTATTTTTCTTTAGAATCAAATGCATTTTGTGCTATTTCTACATTATCAGGTACTTTTAATAACACTTTATCTACTTTATGTAAATTGCCAAATGCATATGCACCTATAAACTCTAGCTTTGGCGCAGTAAAGTCATCTATTCCTGATCCGTAAAAAGCACCATATGTCCCAACAAAACTTAGGTGTTGACCATTATTAATAGTTTTAAGTTTATTAAATGTTGCTTTTTTAAGTGTTTGTAATGATGAGAATGAATCTTCTCTTAGTGATTCCATCTCGTTCATTTCTACTTCAGATATTTTGGTTCGACTAAATACATCATCACTCAATGTAGTTAAAGAGTTTGCAGTCACTTTTCCGGATATCTTAGAATTAGCAAATGCTTTAGATCCAATTGTAGTTACATTTGGGAGATTTAGCTCGCCACTTAATAATGAAGATGAAAACGCAAAACCATCTATTGTAATCACATTTGTAAAGTCGAAATCTGATAGTCCTGATGATTCAAATGCAGAATTACCAACAGTCTGTACTTTTGAACTATTAAATTGTTTTAATTGCTTAGTTGAAGCAAAAGCACTTGTTCCAATAGATATAAGTTCTGGCGCATTAAACTCTTCAATTCCTGATGCAAAAAATGCTCCATAAGTATTATAATCTCCTGTACCACCATTATTAATAGTTTTAAGTTTATTAAATGTCGCTTTTTTAAGTGAAGGCAATCTATCAAAGCTCATACTTTGTAGAACTTTTAATAAATTCATTTCCACCTCAGATATATTAGTCTTTGTAAATGCATTATCTCCTAATTCAGCCAACATATTAGCTGTTACTTTTCCAAATACCTTAGAATTAGCAAATGCTTTAGATCCAATTTTGGTTACATTTGGAAGGTCTAGCTCTCCTTTTAATTGAGTTGATTCAAATGCAGAATTACCAATATGATTAATTTTACTAAAGTCAAAAGTTTTTAATGGAGTACCCCTGAATGTAGAATTACCAATCCTTTCTAATTTAGGAGTAACCACTTTGCTTAATTTACTAAAGTTTTCAAATGCTCCATTATCGCTATTTGTATCGATAGATATAATGTTATCAGAAACAAATTCCTCAAGAGTGTCTCTTGAATCGCTGAATAGATAATAGGAATTTATTTTTTCAATACCTATATTAACTTTAGTTAAAGCAACATTTTTTAATGCATCTTTTGAAATTTCATGCAATTTAGGTGCATTTAATTGAGTAATCTTTGTATTGCTTAATGCACCAGAGTTTATTGTCTCGGTGTTTTCTAGGTTAATTTCATTTATTGATGTATTTGCTAATGCACAGTTACCTAATGTAACCAATTTAGTTGATGGAAGATTTTTAATTGCTGTATTAGCCAATGCATAATTGCCAATAGTTTCTAACACAGGGAAATTATATTCAGTAATGTTTTTGTTTTTATAGAATGCATATGAACCTAATGATTTTAATCCAGGAGCTTCGAATGTTGCTAAATCAACAGCTGCACTAAAGGCTCCAACTTGTGAACCTTCTGAAGGCGAAGTAATGGTTTCAAGTGCTCTAAATTTAGCTGAAGTAATCTTTTTCATTCCGGCAAAATTTTCATATGGTAACTTAATTAGAGCCTTCATTTCAATTGTTTGTAGGTTATCATTTTGTATAAATGAATCTGGATCTATTCGTGTAACCTTATTTGCTACTAGATTAATAATATTATTGTGTCTAAAGGCTTTTTCTCTAATATCTAAAGCTTCTGGAATATCTACATTTGTTAAGTTTTCACATAAATCAAAGGCCCCGTTCCCTATATATTGAACCTTAGGTAAAGATATAGTAGTTAATGCCTTGTTTGTATCAAATGCACCAACAGATGTTTTTCCATATTCTTCATTCACTTTTCAATCATTAATTCTAAGCAAGTTATTAAATGAAATAGATTTAAGT
The DNA here is from genome assembly GCF_048284645.1 of Mycoplasma haliaeeti. NCBI lineage: Bacteria > Bacillati > Mycoplasmatota > Mollicutes > Mycoplasmatales > Mycoplasmataceae > Mycoplasma > Mycoplasma haliaeeti. The sequence goes on from NZ_JBLWAB010000012.1 coordinate 14,716, forward strand.
AGTGGGTTTTTGGCAAAAGTACCTGATTCCAATGTTTCTACTTGATTCATCTCTACATTAACTAAATTCTTAGAATCTGTGAATGCATATTCTCCAATAGAAGTAACTTTGTTTGCCACAACTTCTGTTAGTAGCGAATTAATAAAGGCTCCTGTTCCAATTGTTTCTACATTGCTAAAATCCAATGATGTTAATGCTGAATTCTTAAAGGCATAATTACCAATAGTTTTTAATTTAGGAGCAATAAGTGCCTTAATTTTAGCTTCTTGGAAAGCTCTTTCTCCAATATTTTCTAGATTTGCAGCAGCAATTGTTAAATTAGATTGAGAATTATAGAATGCTTTAGCTGCAATATTTTTCAAGCTAGGAACATTAAGGGCAGTTAAGGTATTTAATTCTTGGAATGCATTAAGATCATCACTAGCTACATTATCCATAGTTTGAGCACTATTTAATGTAATATCATTAATTACTTTGTTGCGAGCAAAGGCTCCAGCTGGAATAGTTTCTAAAGCTTGTAGTGTAATAGATTTAAGCAAGTTATTTCCAGCAAAAGCATATTTACCTGCTGTAGTTACTTTAGGTAAGTTAAGTGATACTAATTGAGTATTTCAAAAAGCTTGGTCTCCTACTAATGTTAATTCAGGGGCTGAAATTACTGCTAAAGCTGAGTTTTCAAAAGCATGTGGTCCAACAGTAGTAGCTTTACCTAGTGTTAAGTTAGCTACACTAGAGTTTTTAAAGGCATTTTCTCCAATAGTTTTTACTTCAGGTAATGCTAAAGTTTTTAGTGCTTTACTATTAGCAAATAATCCATCAGGAATATTTTCAAGTACAGGAAGTACTAAATTAGTTAAAGCAATATTGTTATCAAATAAACTTGTATTACTTGCACCAGCTGAAATAGTTTTTAAGCTAGCTAAAGAAGCACTTCTAAGACCTGTGTCATTAGCAAATACATCATTTGGTAATGATGTAACAGAGTTAAATTGTACGCTAGATAAGCTTGGATTATTAGCAAAAGCTTTAGATCCAATTGTTTTTAATTTTGGAGCTACTAAAGTAACAATTCTAGTATTATCAAATGCATTATTATACACTTGAGTAACTTCTGGAGCAATAATTGTGCTTAAAGAAGTTACATCCTTAAAGGCATTAGCAGGAATTGTATCAATGTGTCCTAAATTAATGCTCTTAAGTCCATTGAATTTAAATGGAGTTCCATTTACTTCCCTTAAGTTAGGGAAAGCAAATGAATAATTATAACTAGCTGACTTATAAGTATTATCAAAAGCATCAGCTTCTACTTTTCATACTTGAGGCAATACATAGTCACCGGGTTGTAAATTTTTAACACTAATTAACACCCCATTACTAATAGTGAATGTAGTTTGGTTCATTTCAATAGTTACATTACCTTTAGCAAATGGTGCATAGTTATTAAAGTAGTTAGCTTCAACTGCTTGCATTGCTTGTTGCACCATTGAAGGCTTAATTAGTTTCGGATCTTCAATTTTAGCTACATATTCAGTAATTTTAGCTGGGTTAACTACTTTTAAGTAGTCATAAGCTTCAATTTCAGCTTTATATTGCATTTTAAGATTATTAACAGTTGCTTCATTAATTTGATTTTGTGGTTGAACTGTAGTTAATAAATAAGTAGCAAATTCATCAATTTTATTTTCATTTAGCAATTGCAATAAATGTTCTTTATATTGAGCTTTCTCACTATCTTCAAGTGCATCAAAACCACTTGTTAATTCATCAAGATATTTATCATAAATTGCTCGACTAATATCATTTTTAACTGTTTGATAGTAAGTTAACACATCAACAAAGTCTTTAACTTCAAGTTCTTGATTAATTTTTTGTTGTAATTGTTCTTTAGCTTGTAAAGTAACTTTACTATCATTTAAAACAAGGTAATTATTTAATTGTTCTTTAGCTGCTTGCAAGTATTTTGCACGGTAGCTTGTGAGTATTTCTTCAAGTTTTGCATGTGTTGAAGCATAATCTAAACTAAGATTGATACCATTAATTGCATTAATTAAATTTAACACAGTAGGTTGATCAAAGAAGACTAAGTTTGGTAATTTACTTGTAACAAAAATATTTGCTTCACTGAGTAAATGAATTTGATTCTTGCTAAACTTATTAAATGCTTCTAAAGTAGGTTCGATTGCAATATTAGCTAGCATGTCAAGAGCTTTAGTTTTTAAAATATTAATTTTGTTATCATAACCATTAATTAAGGCTTCTAAACTTCCTCTTGCTTGAGCTAAGTTATCTTTTGAAGCTGTTTGTAATACTTCTTTAACAAAAGCATTATTACTTGCTTGGTCAATTTCTCCAATATATTTAGTGATATTGTTAGCAGAAATATATTCAAATGAGTTTGAGACTTGATTTTTAGCTCATTCTTGATAACGAGCAAAATCTTTTGCTTGAATTAGATCAAGCATTTGTTGTAATTGTTCTTCAGTTACAAGTGCTCTTTTTAGTATTTCACTCTTAAACTCAACAATATCTTGGTCATTAAGATAAGGGAATTTTTCTTTTGTATCTAAGATGGTATATAGACTATTGATGTTTCTAGCTTCTTGCATTACATTTTGAAATTCTTCAATTTCGGTGTAATTATTTTTCATTTGATCTAATTGAGCTAACAGTCTTTGTTTCATTTCATTGCTATAGCTTGTAAAATGTTCATTAATTTCTTTGCTATAGATTTCAAATAGTTGGTTTGCTACACTAGCTTGTGCTTCTTGTTGAAGTTTTTCTAAAGTAGCTAAGTTTTCAGCTGAATACTGGCTAATTGCTTTAACTTTGTTATCTAAAGAATCACGTAAAGTAGCTGTAAATTCACGTGCTTGATTATTTTTAATAAACTCAATAATTTCATTTCTTAAATTATTAAAGTTTGCTTCTTTAGCAGCTTGTAAAATAGCATCATAAGGTGCTGCCTCAAGTTGGCTTTGAGACTTAATTTGTGCTACAAATTCATCATATTGTTGTTTAGATAATCTTTTTTCTAACTTATCAATTTCAGCAATATAACTTGCTTGCTTATCTGCTAATAGTTTATTAAAAGCATTAGTGCTTTCTTCTTTATATTGATTGTAGATATCAAATAATGGTTTAATATCCATTGTTTTATCACTATTAGCTTGTAATTGTTCTTTAATTTCACTTGATAAATATTTATTTGATGCAAGATCTTGCTTAATAATGTTTTTATATCAAGTTAATAGACCATTTATAGCTGCTTGGTATTTAGCTAATGAATCAATATTTAAATCAATGCTGCTATCTAATTGTTGATTAAATACCTTAAAGGTATTTTCTTTTACAAATGCAGTCAATTCATTTGCCTGTGTTTGTAAACTTGTAGCTTTTGCTTTAAGTTCACTTAAGTATTGATCTACTTTTGTAACACTTGCTGCGCCCATTAATAATTTAGTAGTTTCTTCTTTGGCTTGCGGTGTTACAAAATCATAAATTTTGTCTACTTTTAATTCGTTTAGTGCATTATCTTTGGCTTCTTGTACTGGGTTGGAACAAGCTACAGCTAAGCTTGAAACTCCAGCTAAAGAGGCCCCAAGTATGGATGCACTAAGTAATTTGGTTTTTACTTTTCTTTGCATACAGGATGCTCCTTTTAATTAGTTTTTATATTCATTCATTTTAATTATTTCAAAAAAAAAAAAAAAAAACAAAGGATGGGGAGCACTACACCATAATGCTAAAGAATTATTTTGTGCCAAAAAACGAACTAATAAAGATATTTAGGACAATTCCTTTCGTTTAAAAAATTAATGTATT
>NZ_JBLWAB010000013.1:0-16591 GCF_048284645.1 Mycoplasma haliaeeti
CTCCACTTTTATTATACCTTAATAAAAGTGTTGCACTGGAGATTGCAATTAAGCCACCATTAGCTCCATGCTATGGTGTTTTTTGTAACAAAAAAGCTAGCTGATGCTAGCCTATTTTTGTAATAGCATTGCTATTTCTTCTTTGTAAATTGGACCTGTTTCTGGCACTGGAGTTTCTAGAATTATTGGAACATTGTCAAAATCAGGATCAAAGACAAATTTTTGTAATGTTTCTAGGCCAATAGTTCCTTTTCCAATGTTTGCATGTCTATCTTTATGAGAAGCAACTTCATTTTTAGAATCATTTAGGTGAATAACTTTGATGTGCTTTAAGATATCTCAATCCTTAAGTTCTTGTTTAAAGGCTTCATAGTCTTGAATATCATATCCAGCATCTCATACATGGCATGTATCCAAGCAAACTTGCAATCTTTCATTATCAACTCATTTTAGTACATGAGCTAATTGCTCAAAGTTGATACCTACTTCACTTCCTTTTCCTGACATAGTTTCTAGACATATAACAACATCTTTGCTACGAGCTAGTATTTCTTTTAAGGAATCAACTAAAGTATCTAATGCTTCTTCTACTGAATGTCCTACACTTGCTCCAGGGTGTAAAACTAAATATTTAAACCCTGCATAATTCATTCTTTCAATTTCTTGAACTAAAAAGTCTACTGCAAAGGCACTTTTATCTGGATTTGAAGGATTAACAATATATGGAGCATGTACCACTACATGTTCTTTTGTAATTAGTTTTTCGTATTGTGCTTCATATTGAGCAAGATTATATTTTTCAGGCTCTACTCTACGTACGTTTTGCGGAGCACCTAAATAAATCATCATTGTGTTTGCCCCATTATCAAGGGAAAATTGGCATGATTCTACTAAGTAGTTAGGTGCCTTAAAAGGCACATGAGATCCTATAAGTTTCATAATTTATCCCCTTTGTTTTGATCTGCTTGATCATTATTATTCTCGTCATTATTTTCAGTTTTTTCAACAGCTTTTTCTTGTGCATTAGCACTGGTTTTTTCTTTTACTTTTTTAATAGGTTTTACAATAATTTCTTTGGCATTAGCTTCAGCTAAAGCTTCTTTAACATCTTCTTTAATTTCACTTAATTTTTCTTTAGCTTTTACATGCACATTTTCATCATTATTCTTAAAATGTTTTTGCATTTCATTCAAGAATGACCCAGCAATAAGCCCTGATGGGATTGCGATAATTGCAATAGATACTAATGAGATAAATGTGACAATTCCTTTAGTTACTGGTGCATGTGGTACAAAATCACCATATCCTATTGTAGTTAAGGTAATTGTAGTAAAGTAAATAGCATTTCAAAAGTTAGTTGCATATCCATTTCCTAAGGATGCAATACTTGCTTGAAGATTTGCTGTAGCTAAATCATTAGTATTCTTTAGCTCTGTAAAGTATTTATAAATAGCTAAATTTAAATCATCACCTGTTTTATTAGCTAATGGAGCTAAAGAACTATTTTGTTGATATCAGTTATATAAAGCTGATCCTTTTAGCTCTCTTTGCGTTGCTATATATTGGATTTGTTGTGCGCGTAAGTAGTTAGCTTCATTATTTCAAATAATCAAAGCAAACAGAATAATCATAATAATGATTAAGATAAAAACATATGTAAGCACTCTTCTTTGTTGATTAAACACTTCAGCAATAATGTGAAATGGTGCAAATAATGTTAGTACAAAGAAGAAACGAATCATCTTAAAGATTGTAAGTGATTTAATATCACTAAAGAATTTTGCTGCTCCACTATCTTTATAGTTACCTTGTTGATTGGTTGGCAACATATATTCAATTGCATTAAATGATGCCAAAATACAAAACAGAATAATTATTCCTGTAAATGAAAAGATATATTTTAAACAAGCTTTTCACATTGGCAGTTTTAATTCTGGATAATGAATCCGATATGTAATCATATGCAATCCATAATCAATAATGAAGACAAAGAATGTAATAATTTGCATTGTAGCTAAGAAATGTCCTCAGCTAGTTAGCTTTTCTATCGGTACTTGAATTAGTGATAAAAAAGAAACAAAACATGCAAATGAGATTATTCCTGCATATAAATAAGTAATTAATTTAATCTTTTTCTTTTCTTTAGCTAGAGAACTTGGAATCTTAGAATTTGACCAAGTCATTAAAGAAATGATTTTTAAAATAGTATTTTTATTTTCTAAATTAAGTTTAATTGTTTCCATACATATATTTTATAAAAGTTTTAACTTTTATAAAATGCTACAAAATTCTTTACATTGAAACATTTTTGTGCTTTTAAGCCTATCAGATAGGGATAAAAGTTAAATAAAAATGCATCAATGATTGATGCATAAGATTATTATTAAGCAAGTGGTTCTCAAAGTTCAAGGTAAACTTTTGGATTTGTTTCTTTTAATAAAGCTTGGTCTACATATTTGCGATCTACAATTACTGAGAAATTGTATTCATCAAATCATGAATCAGACATTGAGTAAACCCCTTTATTTCCTGATTTATCACCTCAAGAGTTTTCTACTTTTCAAGCCACTGGTTTACCTTCATTAGTTTTAACACCAACAAAAGCCATTGCATGGTTTAATGAAGAGTTAAATAAATCAACTCTAGCAGCTTTATTTAAGTTATTTACAGGTGTAAATAATTCATCATATAAGTAAAGTTCTGGATCTAAAACACCTGATTTATTGTCTTTGAATGGATCAATATCACATCCAAATCAAACTGGTACATTGTCCTTTAAAGAGGCAATTACTGCTTCTTTAATTACATTTAAAGGAGCATTAACCATTGCAACTTCACTATCTTGATAAATTGAATTTTGATATTTAAGGATGTATTTTGTACCTGTTGGATATAAATCACGAGGGTCGTGAATTAGGTCTACTTTATTATCAAAATCACTTCCTACAAATCTATCAAAGAATTCTTTAGGTGTAACATTTTGAACTTTTTGATATTTATCATCCTTGTCCTTGTATTCATAAGTAAATACTTTAGGTGGACGTCCTAAACATTTTGCAACTATGTCATAGACTTCAAATAAAACTTCTTCTCTGTATTCATGCATAGCTTGTAGGCTTTTTCCTTGTTTATGCATTTGTTTTAAAGTGTTGTAAGCTTGTTTTAAATGTAAATCGATTTGTTCATTCATTTCATTAGTATTTCCTGATAGGAATGTTTCAGGCATAATGCTTTTTGGTACAGCACCATATTTTCTAAGTAATGAAGCAAATCATTCTCAGTAACCACCATCAGTTGCAGTTGAGTGTGCTATTAAGTGGTAAATTAATCTATCATTGGCATCTTTGTCAATGTTTTCAATTGCTAAATTAAGGAATGTATTAGCTTTTTCTAGTTTGTCATAAAAAGCAAAGTAGTTTTGAGAGAATTCAAATGTTTTAACATTAAGATTCTTCATAGCTGCGACTCTTGCCATGTTTAATGAAGCAAAAATTCAACATCTACCACTAGAATTTTGAGATGTAATATCACCAAGTGTAGTTTCTATATCAAAGACAAAGTCATGTTTAATTAGAACTTCATGGTTAATACATGTGTTTTTAATACCATTTTTAATTACTGCATTTTGAATTAATTTATTATTTTCTTTTGCATCAAATCTTTGAGCAAATTTATTTAATGTTTCTAATTTTAATTCCATTTTGTTCTCCTTTAAGTCTTTATATATGATACAGTTTTTTAATGAAATCAAGGTAATATTATGCTTTTTTTGTTATAAACAATTATGGTACAATAAAGATATGAATTTAACTAGAAAACAAGAACATTCAGAAGTCTATGAAACAGAAGGTGTAGCTTCAAGAGCACAATTTTATGCTGTTATGTTAGCTACTTTTATAGTAGGATTAATTGCTATGCTTTCAGTGGCTGCTGGATTTAGCGTGTGGTTTGGAACAGAATCATTCCAATCAATTGCTTATAACCATACTGGAGCACTAATTGCTACATTTGTAGTCCTATTTGTCCTTACATTTGTCATTACTCTTTTTATTCAAAAAATAAAAAGCAATTGATTTAAGCTATTAGTCTTCCCAATTGTCATTGTCTTTTATGGAATTGCTATTGGATTTGCCTTTTATGCTTACTTTATAGTGAAATATAATACAAATGAAATTTCATTAAATCAAATTCCACAAATGATTGGAATTATGTTAATTCCTGCTGGAGTTATGATTGTAGCTGCTATTTTAGGATTATTTAATCTTATTAATATCAGAGCATTGGGAATCTTTTCAGGTTTCTTATTTGTTGCTTTTATAATCACATTTATAGTTTCATTCTTTGTCTTTAAAGCTGATTGATATGCTATTGTAATTGCAACAGCTTTAATTTCAATTAACATGATTATTCAATGATGACAAATTCGTAATACTGCAGATATGGCTCAATACATGGGTACTAAAGACATGTGATCTCAAGCAATTATTTCAGGAGTTATGTTATTTATTTCTTATGCACAATTGCTATGATACATTATTAGTTTAATGACAGGAAGCAGAAGAAATTAAAAAACTAGCTATGCTAGAATGAGTTGGTTACAAACCAACTTTTTTTCTGCTTTAGCTAGTTAATCTTAAAGTTCTTTACCTGTAACACGGTTACGTTGTAAATCTATTTCAATAATTTCAGCTTTTAAAATCATTCCTGGATAGTATTGATCAAAGATACTATTACCAGCTTCTAATTTTAAATTGCTTACATGAATAAATAAGCTTTGCTTAATTCCAATATACATGAATACACCAAAATCAGTAATATTTTCTACAGTTCCAGATACTACTGAGCCTACCTGCAAGTCTTCAACGTTTGTAATGCTGTCTTTTAAAATAAATCCTTGCTTATTATCTAAAATCTTTTTAGTTGGTGTAGATAATGCTTGCAAAATAAGCTCAATTGAATATTTATCTGAGCCATATTCTTGAACTAATTTATCTACCTGCAAGGCAGAAACGTCAATTCCATTATCATTTGGACTTAAGTTATAATCTCTAATAATAGCTTGAGCTAATGGATATGATTCAGGGTGAATAATTGTTTTATCCAAGAAATTATCTGAACTAAAGATTCTTAAGAATCCAATACATTGTTCAAAGGTTTTTTCCCCAATCCCTTTGATATTTTTAAGTTCAAATCTAGAGTTAAAACTTTTATCAGCTTTATTATTACGATATTCAACTATATTTTCAGCATTCTTAGGGCTAAGCCCTGCAATAAAGGTTAAGATATGTTTAGTTGCTGTGTTTAAATCAACTCCAACCTCATTAACTACCTTTTGTACCTTGAAATCTAGATAGTGTTCTAGTTCTTTTTGGTTGACATCATGTTGATATTGACCAACACCAATTGATTTAGGATCAATTTTAACTAGTTCGTTAAGTGGGTCTAAGAACTTACGTCCAATATTTATTGCACTACGTTCTTCAACATGTAAGTTAGGAAATTCTTCAATTGCTAATTTAGAGGCTGAATAAACACTGGCTCCTACTTCAGAAACAATCGCATATTTAATATTTAAGTTGTTTTTCTTAATTAAGTTAGCAATAAAAGCCTCAGTTTCACGTGATGCAGTCCCATTTCCAATTACTACAATATCAATATTGTGTTTACGAATCATGTCTAATGTAATTTTAGCTGCCTCTGCTGTTCTTTCTTGAGGTTTATTTGGGAAAATCTTAATAATTTCTAAAACGTCTCCATTTTCGTTTAAAGCAGCAAGTTTACATCCATTAACAAAGGCTGGGTCAATAGCTAAAATATTATGTCCTGAAATTGCAGGTGCAAGTAACAACTTTTCAATAGAGTTGGCAAAGATTTGAATACTTGAAGCTTCTGCTTTAGCAAAAAGATCTGAAAAAATCTCTCTTTCAACACTTGGTAAAATAAGACGTTTTAAACTATCTTTAACAGCTTCAAGGATATTATTTTTATTATTTCTAGTCTTGTCAACTTTCTTAAGTACAATAGTTTCAAGAAAACTTTCATTATAAGTAAAGCTTAAACGCAAGATGCCAAGTTTTTCTCCCCGGTTAATAGCTAGTACATTGTGATTCTTAATGTATTTTACAGGTATTGTATAGTCATAGTAGTTCTTAAATTTTAAGCCTTCATCTTCTACTTTAGGATTTTGCTTAGTTACTATACTTCCAAATTTAATAATATCTGCCTTAATTTTTTCTCTAATTTCAAAGTCTTGTGAAATTCATTGCGCTATGATGTAATTAGCTTGTTCCAAGGCAAATTCAACTGAAGTAACTTCCGAACTAAGATATTTTTTAGCTTCAATTTTAGGATCAAAATTAGGTGATTTATTTTCAAAAATTCTTTTAGCCAAAGGTTCAAGGCCTAATGCAATGGCTTTAGAAGCTTTAGTTACTTTTCCAACTTTAAATGGTTCATATAAAGCTTCTAAATCACTTTTAACACTTGTAGCAAGTATTTTTGCTTCCAGTTCATCAGTTAATAAATCCTTTTCTTTTAAGATTTTTATAATTGCACTTTGTCTTTCAAGTAATTCATTTTTATATTTAAATAAAGCTTCAATCCGATAAATTTGTTCTTCATCTAGTCCACCAGTTTTATCTTTTCTATAACGAGAAATGAAAGGCACTGTAGCACCTTCTGAGAGCATTTCTAGCACAATATTAACTTGTTTGGTATCAATATTTAATTCTTGTGCAACTAGTTTAATTGCTTGTGTATCCATATATCCTCCTAGATATAAAAATCATACATATATTATGAATATATGTATGATATATTTTTATTTTTTGTTATTTAATTCTTTATTTGGAGTTGTCATCATTTGAGATCTATAGTTTTTAAATCCAATAATTTTTGCAACTAATGGGTTAACAAATTTTTGTGTTGAGCCTTGTACTAATAAGTAGAATACAGGAGATAAAACATCACCAAGTACCATAGCAATAGTTCCATAAACAATTGAATCTCATAATATGTGGCTATCTTTTACTGATTGAATAGAACTTAATCCAACTTTACCATCAACAATAATATGAGCTGGGTCAAATCCTAAGTTCTTGTAGCTAGCTAATTGTTTTCCAGTAATAGCTACAAAGTTATCAGAATGTCCTTCAAATAATAAGATAGGGAATTGTTGTGCTAACCCTCTAGCTGGGTTAATTGCAGCAGATCCACCTAATAATCCCATTCAAACACTTAATGAGATAACAAACATAATTAATAAGTCACGGTACTTATTGTTAATGTTTGGTGAAAAAATTGGGAAAAGTAGAATTGCAGTCATTACTAACTCAACAAAGAAAATTCAAACAGAACCAGCTGCTAAGACTTGTTCTTTAGAGCAGTTGGTGTAGTCTAAAAATGATTTAGAAGCTGCATTTATTGCTGTAATAGGCGCGTTTGAAATATATCCATGAGGTGCTGAAGCTTTACCAAGTCCATAAATAATAGCACCAGCTGCAATAGCACCTAGGGTTTGAATAAAAATTTTGTATGAAGCGTATCATCCATTGTTACGCCCATTTAAATAACGATAAATTGTAACTGAAGGGTTTAAGTCACAACTTCAACGTAAGAATAAGAATAAACAAATTCCTACAACAATAAATCCTGCATAGAATCCAACGATAATTGGGTGAAGTAAGTATTCTTCAGCAGGCTTACCTGATGCAGTGTAAATAGATACACCAGCAAGTCCAAGTGAAATAAGAATTGTTCCAAAGAACTCTGCAAGTCCATGTACAATTCAAGTACGAACGTCAGCAGGCTTTTCAGCGTCCCCACGTTCGGTTGCTTTTAGTTTAAAAAAGCTGAATAAATCTTTAAAGAAATCTAAAACTTTTACAGCAGGTTTCTTTTTAGTATTTGCTGAATTAGTTTGATCGACAGCGATTACTTTATTATCCATTTTGTATTTTTCCGTTCTCTAGTACTTTGAGAGCTTTAGAGAAGTCTCCTTTTTCTGCGTTGTCAGCATTTTCAAGTGTTGCCAATGCAATTTGGCTTAATGCTAAGTCTGTTAAGTAAGCTTGGTGAGAAGTAATTAAAACATTATCCATTTCAATTAGTTCTTTTCATTCTGGGTCCATAGCTTTTAGTTCAGTTATACGTGCTGAAACGTCTTCGTAAAATCTACCTTCTTCTCTTTCAAGAACGTCAGTAGCAAATCCACGAACTTTTCCTGATTTAAGACCTTTTATCATTGCTTTTAGATCAACAATTTCTCCTCTAGCTGTATTTACTACAATAACACCATCTTTCATTGTGTTAATAGCTGCATCATCAATCAAGTATCTTGTTGATGGTAGTAAAGGACAGTGAATTGAAATGAAATCACTTTGTTGTAATAATTCAGTTAATGAAACGAATTCAAAACCAAATTGTTCAGCAAGTTGTGGGAAGTTATCTCTAGCAAAGGCATCAAATACTAACACTCTAGCACCTGTAGCTCTTGCAATTTTGATAAATGTTTGGCCAATTTTACCTGAACCAATAACTCCGATAGTTGAGTTACCAATGCATTTACCATCAAGTCCATTTAATGAGAAGTTGTATTTTTGCACTCTTGAGTTAGCAATTAGTAAATTTCTGTTTAATGCAGACATTCCTGCAAAAGCAAATTCACCAATACTTTCAGCTGAGTAGTTAAATATTCTAAATACTTCTATTCCTAGCTCATTGGCTTTAGCAACATCAATTTTGTTGTATCCCATTGATCTTTGGAATCAGTATTTAACTCCCATTTTTGCAAGTACTTCTAAGATAACTTTATCTCCGTATGTATTTACAAATCCACAAACTGCATCATAACCTTGAGCTAATTTAACTGTGTCTAGGTTAAGGTTTTCTTTAAAAAATGTAATTTCATGTCTTCCATTGTTGTATTTTTCAAATGACTTTACATCATAGTCTTTAGAATCAAAGAAAGCTATTTTCATATTTTCTCCTACGATAATATTAATAAGTTTATTTTGTGTATATTATATTATTTTAGATTAAAATAGAAAACATTTAAGATGCCTATATTTAAGGCATAAAAGTTTTAAAAAGCCCATTTTTTCCACTTTTTGTTCATTTTGCTAAAAAATAATTTATATAGTGGAGGTAAATATGAATGATTTATTATTTTATGCATCAAATAAGTATAAAGGAGACTCCTTTTTAATCTTTAGAGAAGTGAAAAATTTTAAACACATTAGTCGAAAACAACTACTAGAATGAAAACAATTATATGATGATTTTGGAGCCCAATATTATACGATATTGGACGAGAACTATCCAGCAGATTTTAATGTATTGCGTTATCCACCATATGTTCTATACTTTAAGGGAAATGAAAAATTACTTAATTATAAACATCGCTTCTATCTAATTAATGAAATCAATAACCCTACGACACAGGCTTATTTGGAAGAAAATATCAACACTTTAGTTCACAATTGCGTACTAATTACTAATGATTATGAATCTGAACATCATCTAATTAATCTCTATCGTGAAAATAATGGTAAGATAATTCACATTTTAAAGGAAGGACTAGACAAAGTTAATTATCGTGAAGCTAATTTAAATAATGAACTCTTTTTAACTCAATATCCTTTAGGAGTGCATCCGAAGAGACATTACTTTAAAGAAGCTAATATTATTGCTTCAATTATTTCTACCCAGTTAATTGCTTTTTCATTAACTGCTGATTCTAAAGCCTTTAATTTGATTAATTATTTCAATGATATTGGTAAGGAAATTAATTGTTTTCCAAGTAGTCAGCCAAATGATGGTAATGATGTTTTAATCAAAAGTGGTGCAAACTATATTACTAAAATTACTGAATGTGTTTAAGTAAAGAAAAATGTGCTCTTAGGGGGCACATTTTATAATATATTAATTTTGTTTTTCAGGGTATACTGAAACATACTTTCTGTTTCTTCTGCTTTCGTATTTTACATAACCATCGATTTTTGTAAATAAAGTATCGTCTCCACCACGACCAACATTTTGTCCAGGGAAGATTTTTGTCCCTCTTTGACGATAAATGATTGATCCTGCTGTTGCGAATTGTCCATCACCTAACTTAGCACCTAGACGTTTTGAGTGTGAATCACGCCCGTTACGAGTAGATCCACCGGCTTTCGTATGTGCCATAGTCTAATTAACCTGCAATTCCTGTGATTTTAACACGTGTATATGGTTGACGATGTCCAAGTTTTCTCTTGTGAGTAGATTTCGCATTGTGACGATAAACAACGATTTTCTTCGCTTTACCTTGTTTTTCGATAGTTCCTGTTACGACTGCACCTTCTAAGTATGGTCTACCAATTTTGTCATCAACAAGTAAAACTTTATCAAATTTTACTTCTGAGTTTTCTTCACCTTCGATTTTTTCGATGAAGATTGTTTGACCTTCTTTAACTAAAAGTTGTTTCCCACCTGTTTCGATAATTGCTAACATGCAATACCTCCAAAATAGTGGCTCGTCTTTAAGGTGGCAAATGCACTTTATGAACCTTTTCAGTACGGTTACTTGAAGTAACATGCATATTATACCCTCTTTACAAAAAATAAAAAGTTAAAATAGTATGTAATTTTCTAGTATTTTTGGAGCATTTTTTTCATTATTATCTCATTTATATTCTGCGTCTTTTGTCTTATATGAGCCAGTTGTAGACTTAAAAGATTTAAATAGACTAACAAATTGTGAGATTACGCCAATACTTGTAGCAACTATTGAAAGAACACCAGTTATTCCCATTCCGGGTGTAACGTTACTAAGTTGCTTAGTTTGCACTTTTTCAAGCTCATTTAGTTTCATATCTGCCTCCTTTCACTATATAAATTATTTTTCTTTTCAAATGGACAAAAAAAGAACAATAGCATACTATTGTTCCACGAATTCTGTATTAAATGATCCATTAACATTACGAACCGATAAGGTTGAGATTCAAATATTTGGATCAACTAGTTTTAAGTCATCAATAATGTTTTTTGTTTCAAGTAATAAAGCAACAGTTTCAATTTTGTATGAATATTTACCTGTGTATCCAGATTTAAATCTAACTAATCTATAACTGTGTCAGTAGTTAATAAGTTTGAAGTAGGCAATCACTTTTTCAGGTTCAGTTGAAATAATGGTCAATTTAACTTTCTTATATTTAGGATATAAGATACTTACTACAAAGTTAGTTACAAGTAAGTATGCAAATGTTGAAAGTTCTCTCATTCCAAAGATTTCGCCATTTACATTAGGTCTTACAAAACCATAAATTACTAAGAATGTGCAAGCTGTAAAGAAAGCAACTGTAGCTAGTATTCCACCAACGCTTTTCTTGTATTTAGTTGAAAAGAAGTAAGCTACAATATCGGTTCCACCAGTAGACCCTCCTGCTTTTCATGATAATGCAATTCCAACACCAATAAAGGCAGCTCCAATGCATCCATAAAGTAGGATTGGTCATGTTTGACCATCAGCATATCACACAAGTTGATTAGTTTGTTCTAAGGTTAGAGTTTTAATTGCATCCATTGGAATGGCTGAAGTAAATTCTTTTCTATTTTCTAAATAATCAAAAACTTGATTTAAAGGTGCTTCTGCTCATTTGGTTTTATCATACAAATCACCATCTTCAATTACTCTAAATTCTCTAAGATCTGGATTATAAATTAATTTGTAATCATTAAAATCGTTGTGCACAAAGTTGATTTTTTCAAATAAGAAAACATGCACTTCGTGTTGAGTAAAGATAAAGTTAGTCACTTGTAAAAATAACATAAAAATTAATGTATAAACTAAGAAACTACGTTTTACTTTACGTCAAAAGATTAAAAATAACGGAAGGTTGCAAGCAAAATAAATTAAAGCGAAATATGAACGTAAAAATGGGAATAAATATTGCAAGATGGTAGGGATACCGGTAATACCAGAAGGTATGGTATCTGATTTAGCTAAGAAGATATGAATCCCAAAGTTAAAGACAAAGGCAGCTCAAAATAGTAAAAAGATTTTGAATCAATATCTTTGTATAAATTCCTTAAAGGTCAGTCTCTTAGTGTTTTTGGTATTATTTAGTAAATATTTACCCATCTTGTATTTTAAGAATTCTTCTTCACAAATAACTTTTTCAGTGCTAATTAATGAGTTAGCATCAGACTGAACTGGATAATAGTCATTAGTCACTTTCTTATTTACCATTTCTTTTCAGATTTTTCTTCTAACTTTGTCATTAGAAGTTGGATACTTAAATTTGTGTTTATTTTCACTCGAATTTGTTTGCTTCATCATTGCTTAATTTTACAACATTTTATAAAGAAAAATCATAGTTTTTATAACTATGATTTAGGATTTTCTGTTTTTTCTTTCTTTTCTTTGACAATTTCCATGATAGTTGTCACAACAATTGTACACATGATAAGAATAACTCCAATAAAGACTGTAATGTCAGCAAAATTGAAGGTTCCTTTGTCTAATCAAGGCACAAAGAATTCATCTTTTACATATCCACTAAAAGCAACTCTATCTGTAGCATTCCCTAAATCCCCAGCTAGTAAGATACCAAAGAAGGCACAATATAATAAAGAAAGCTTAGAAGGGTATAGAGGTACTAGTAAAATTGCAATTGCTATAATAAAGCTGACTACTTGAATAAAGGCAATATTGTTCGTGCTTAGGAAAGTAACACCTTTATGTCAAATACTTCTAATTCCAAAAACTCCCGCATAATTAATTTGTTGACTGCTATCAGGGAAAATAGCTTCAGGATTAACGTTGACAATTGTTCCGCCATTTAAGGTTCAAGTACTTTTGCCAGCTGCTTCCATAGCATTTACATCTACGTGATAGAATAACAGAGTTTTGGTTACTTGATCAATAGCATAAAAGATAAAGAAGGCACATAGCATAATTACATAGCCTGCAATTACTTTTTTCCAGTTGCTTTTAAAGTATTT
Source organism: Mycoplasma haliaeeti (assembly GCF_048284645.1). Lineage (NCBI taxonomy): Bacteria > Bacillati > Mycoplasmatota > Mollicutes > Mycoplasmatales > Mycoplasmataceae > Mycoplasma > Mycoplasma haliaeeti. The sequence continues at coordinate 12,982 of NZ_JBLWAB010000013.1, forward strand.
TTTATAATTTATTCAATGTGTTTTAACTTTACTCATAGTATTATTCTACTATTTTGGAAATTATTTCAAAACAAAGAGGACATAAGTCGTCATGCATTTCTTCTATTAAGAAGTGGTTTCAACATCTTGCACATTTAACTGAGTCAAATGTTTCAAGTTTAAGTTCACTTCCAGAAACTACTTTTCCAACCATTAATAAGGTTCTTAAATCTAATGAATTAATAAAGTCTGATTGTGGTGGTAATACTAAAGCCACTTCGTTTGAGCGCTTAATTAAACCATTCTTTGTAGCTTCATCGATTAAGACATTAACTTTGCTACGTAATTCAAAGAATTCATTAAATTGGTCTAATACTTCTTGGTTAACGCTAAAGTCTTTATCATAACCTTCAAACATAATTGATTCATATTTATTAACTTTATTAAAGTGCATATAAGCTTCTTCAATTGTAGTTGGTAAAATAGGTGCAAGCGCCATAAGTAAGAAATCTAAGATTTCATATAAGTTAGCAAGAACCATAAGTCTTTCAGCATTATTAAATTCTCTAATGTAAAGAATATCTTTAGTTACTGAAAGGTAGAAAGAGGATAGATCAACAATATAATTGTTGATTAATTTAATTACGTTAATGAATTTATATTCATCATAAGCTGCAAATACATCAGCTTTTAATTTATTTAATTGTTCCTTAATGAATAAATGAATACCAGTTCTTTGAGTATTTGCTTGGTATTGATATCCATCTAAGTTACCTAATATAAATTTAATTGTGTTACGGATCTTACGATAGATCTCTGTGTTTTGATCTAATATTTCATTAGAAATTGTTACATCATTTGTATATTCACTATTAGCTACTCAAAGACGTAAAATGTCAGCTCCACGTTTTTGGATTACATCAACAGGCGCAACTATGTTACCTTTTGATTTAGACATTTTTTCACCTTTTCCATCAAGCACGAAACCATGAGAAATTAAATTACGATAAGGTGCTAGGCCTTTATAAGCTACAGAAGTAATAATTGAAGAGTTAAATCAACCTCTGTATTGGTCAATACCTTCAAGATAAAGGTCATATGGTGAAGATACATTATTAGCAATATTAACAGCTACTGAAGAAACTCCAGAGTCAAATCAAACATCCATAATATCCATTTCACGTGTGAAGTTTTTACCTTGATATTTAGGTAATAATAAAGCTTCAGTATCTCATTCTCATCAAATATCACTACCATGTTGTCTTACAAGGTTTATTACATGATCAAATTGTTCTTTATCAACTATAGCTTCACCATTTGCATCATAAAAAATAATTAATGGTAAACCTCAAGTTCTTTGACGTGAGATAGTTCAATCATGTCTATTTTCAATCATTTGGAATAATCTACGTTTAGCTCAATCTGGGTATGTATTTACACCTGTATCTATTTGTTCTAAGATTTGATTTCTGATTTTATCAATAGAAACAAACCATTGTGGTGTACCTCTAAAGATAATTGGTTGGTGTGTTCTTCAATCGTGTGGATATGAGTGTTTTACTCATTGGAAATGAATTAAATCATCACCTAAGAATTCAGAAATTTCTTTATTAGCATCTGCATAGAATTTACCATCAAATTGTGTATTAGTATTTTCAATGTATCCTTTATCTGAAACGTGCATAATGTTTTCTAGATTGTTCTTAAGTCCAATCATGAAGTCATCTTCCCCAAACATCGGAGCAATATGCACAATACCAGTTCCTGATTCATTTGTAACATGGTGTCCAATAACTGCAGGAGCTAATTTACGTAAAATAGGAGTTAAATATTCAATCTTACTATTTTCAATTTCTTGTCCATAGAATGAAGTTAAAATTGTGCTTTCTCATCCAATTCTATCCATGAAGTCTTGATATAAGTCTTTTGCCATTACATATCTTTGACCATCGTGACTAAAGACAACATATTCAATATCTCTTCCTAAAGCTACCCCAGCATTAGCAATTAATGTTCAAGGTGTAGTTGTTCAAACAATAAAGCTATCTCCAGGTAAAATTTTATTAAAATCAGAGTTTTGAACATGCATTTTAACATAGATTGAAGGGCTTTTGACATCTTGATATTCAACTTCAGCTTCTGCTAAAGCACTTTGAGATGAAGGTGATCAGTAAATTGGTTTTAGGCCTTTGTAAACTAATCCATCAAGCATCATTTTAGCAAATACTTCTAATTGCTTTGCTTCATATTCAGGTGCTAATGTTACATAGATCTTTTCAAAGTCTGCAAACATTTGTAATTGAATAAATTGAGCCTTTTGTCTTTCAACTTGACTTAATGCATAGGCATGAGCTTTTTTACGCAATGTAACTGGGTCTAATTCGTCTTTAGACACATTCATTTCTTGTAACATTTTGTGTTCAATTGGTAATCCATGAGTATCTCATCCAGGTACATATGGTGAATAGAAACCACTTAAGGTTTTATATCTAACAATAAAATCTTTTAGAATCTTATTTAAAGCATGACCTACGTGTATATCACCATTAGCATAAGGTGGACCATCGTGTAAGATGAATTGTGGATCATTTTTGTGTAATTCTAAAACTTTTTTATAAACTTGGTTTTTAAGTAATTGTTCTCTAAAAAGAGGTTCTTTAGTAGTTAAATTAGCTCTCATTTCAAATGCTGTATTTGGCATATTGAGCGTTTTTTTGTAATCCATTTTATATCCTTTCATTGTGAAAATTTATTAAAAATAAAAATTCCTCTATTTCATTAACAGTTATTTGCTAACAAAATAGAGGAATTTTGGTGGTGGCCTCGGCAGGAATCGAACCAGCGACACACAGAGCTTCAATCTGTTGCTCTACCAACTGAGCTACAAGGCCAATATGGCGGTCCAGACGGGAATTGAACCCGCGATCTCCTCCGTGACAGGGAGGCGTATTAAACCACTTTACCACTGGACCATGGTTGCAGAGGAAAGAATTGAACTTTCGACCTTCGGGTTATGAGCCCGACGAGCTTCCACTGCTCCACTCTGCTATAACTTTATACTATTTAAGTTGGCGGGTGATGAGGGATTCGAACCCCCGCGGGCCGTGAAGCCCCTGCTAGTTTTCAAGACTAGTCCCTTCAGCCAGACTTGGGTAATCACCCTTGGTGGACCCAACAGGACTCGAACCTGTAACCGACCGGTTATGAGCCGGTTGCTCTAACCATTGAGCTATAGGTCCGACTGTTAGTCAGTTTTAAATAGTATAAAAATGGTAGCACCGATGAGATTCGAACTCATGACCTTCCGGGTATGAACCGGATGCTCTAACCAACTGAGCTACAGTGCCATAAATGGTGGAGAGTATGGGATTCGAACCCACCACCTCCTGCGTGCAAGGCAGGCGCTCTAGCCAAATGAGCTAACCCCCCATAAATGGTGAAGAAGACAGGATTTGAACCTGCGACCACTACAGCCCAAATGTAGTGCTCTACCAAACTGAGCTACTTCTCCAAGAACTGCGTTTATATTATACTATAACTTTTTTTAGTTCCAAAAAATTTTTTAATGTTCTTTGGAAACTGAATAGTAATTAAATAATTCATTAAAATGTCTGAATACATTAACTTTTAA